>JBBQDD010000019.1:0-18135 GCA_038319335.1 Sphingomonadales bacterium | reverse complement strand
CCAACCTCGGTCACATTGCCCGCAAATTCCTCAAAATCACGCGCCTCGCGGAAGTCCTTATAGACGCTGGCGAAGCGGATATACGCCACCGAATCGAGCTCCTTCAGCCCGTCCATTACCATTTCGCCGATGCGTTTAGACGCGATATCGCTGTCGCCCAGTGTTTCGAGCTGGCGCTGGATGCTGGTGACAAGCTTTTCGATTCGAACCGAATCGATCGGGCGTTTGCGGCACGCGATCGAAACCGATCGCATCAGCTTTTCCCGGTCGAACGGTTCGCGCCGGAAGCCCCCATTGGCGCCTTCGCTTTTCAGGACGCTCAGTTCACGCAGCTGAATACGTTCGAAAGTCGTGAAGCGCGCCGCACAGCCCTCGCACTGGCGGCGGCGGCGGATGGCGGCGCCGTCTTCGGTGGAGCGGCTGTCTTTTACCTGGCTGTCTTCATGGCCGCAAAAGGGGCAGCGCATTCAGCCCCGCTTCTTTGCGCGAAAATAGGTGATGCCCGCGCCCGCAAGCGCCCCGATCACCGGCCCCACAAACGGCACCGGGATGGCGATCAGCGCGCCGATGCCCGCTGCGACCGCCATTTTCTTGGTGAGCGCCTTTTCGTCGTCCGTCATCGTCACAATCCTTCGGGATAGATCGGGAAGCATGCGCATAGCGCCAGCACGCGCTGGCGGACATCGGCTTCTACCGCGCTGTCGCCGCCCTCGCCCTTTTGCCGCAGCCCTTCGAGCACATCGGCGATCATATGGCCGATCTCGCGGAATTCAGCCGGGCCAAAGCCTCGCGTCGTGCCCGCAGGCGATCCGACACGGATGCCGCTGGTCTTGGTGGGCGGCTGCGGATCATTCGGGATGCCATTTTTGTTGCAGGTGATGCCCGCGCGCTCCAGCGCTTCGTCCGCATCCTTGCCGGTCACACCGAGCGGCGTCAGATCAATTAGCGCCAGATGCGTATCGGTGCCGCCGGAGATTACCGCCGCGCCCCGCTCCTTCAGCGTTGCCGCCAGCACCTTCGCGTTTTCGATCACAGCGGCGATATAGCTTTTGTAATCGGGCTGCAGCGCCTCACCAAAGGCGACCGCCTTGGCCGCGATGACGTGCATCAGCGGGCCGCCCTGCAGCCCCGGGAACACTGCCGAGTTCAGTTTCTTGCCCAGCGCCTCGTCGTTCGACAGGATCATGCCACCGCGCGGGCCACGCAACGTCTTGTGGGTGGTGGTCGTTGCGATGTGCGCGTGCGGGAAAGGCGATGGATGCAGCCCGGCGGCAACCAGGCCAGAGAAGTGCGCCATATCGACCAGAAAATAGGCCCCCACTTCATCGGCAATTGCCCGGAAGCGCGCGAAATCAATCTGCCGCGGATAGGCGGAGCCGCCCGCGATGATCAGCTTTGGCTGATGCTCCAGTGCCAGCGCGCGCACCTGATCAAAATCGATCAGATGGGTCACCGGGTCGACGCCGTATTGCACCGCGTTGAACCATTTGCCGGACATCGCGGCTTTCGCGCCGTGGGTCAGGTGGCCACCGGCATCCAGGCTCATCCCCAAAATTGTCTCGCCTGGCTTCACCAGCGCCAGCATGACGGCACCATTGGCCTGTGCCCCCGAATGCGGCTGCACATTGGCATAGGAGCACCCGAACAATTGCTTGGCCCGATCGATCGCCAGCGTCTCCACCGCGTCCGACGGCGCACATCCCTGATAATAACGCTTGCCGGGATACCCCTCGGCATATTTGTTGGTGAAGACAGAGCCCTGCGCCTGCAACACCGCCTTTGATACGATGTTTTCGCTGGCAATCAGTTCGATCTGCGTTTGCTCCCGGGTCAGCTCCTGCGCGATGGCGCCGAACACGGCGGCATCAGCATCGGCCAGCGTGCGCGTGAAAAATCCGTCGGGCTGGACGTCACTCAGGATTCGGGGGTTGGTACTCATGCGGTCGACCTTTCAGATGGTGCTGCGCCAAGCTTGTCGACGCGGTGTTGGTGGCGGCCTCCTTCGAAATCGGCCGATAAAAAGGCGGTGATGCACGCCCGCGCCATTTCCTCACCGATCAGGCGAGCGCCCAGCGCGATGGCATTGGCATCATTATGGGTGCGCGCCAGCCGGGCGGACAGCGGCTCGCTCACCAGCGCGCAGCGGCATGCCAGGTTGCGATTGGCCGCAATCGCGATGCCGATGCCCGATCCGCACAGCGCAATCCCGCGATCCGCCGAACCGCGCGCCAGGGCATTGCCGATCGCCGCGCCATAATCAGGATAATCGACGCTTTCGGGCCCGTGCGTGCCCAGATCGGCTACGTCATGCCCCTGCTCAACCAGCCACGGGATTAGCGACTGCTTCAACGCAAAGGCGGCGTGATCGGATGCGATAGCAAGGCGCATGAATGACGCAAAAGCTCCGGATGGTCTCAGAATGTCCCCGCTTTACGCAAACACCCGGCAAAGCGCTACTGCGAAGTCGGCAATTGCGATGCCGCGCGACATCGCTCTGTATCGAACCGAATGCGCCTTAAGCAATTGTCCCAACCGTTCCGGGCGGCTAGGCAGGGCACCATCATGCGCGCGCAAAAAGACCCTGATGCCGCCCGGGCCCACCTTGCCGAGGTTCTGATTCGGACCGGCGCTGAAGACCGTTCGGCATTAAAAGAACTCTATGCGCTCACATCTTCAAAACTTTTTGGCATTTGCCTGCGTATATGTGGTGAACGGCAAGCGGCGGAAGATGTGTTGCAGGAAGTGTATCTAACGGTTTGGAAGCGAGCGGCGGGTTACGAACCCGGCCGCGCGAGCCCCGTTACATGGCTCGCCACGATCGCGCGCAACCGCGCGATCGACTGGCGGCGCGCGCAATCCAGCCGCCCCGCAGCCCCGCTCGACGAAGCACCCGATATCGCTGATGATCGCCCCATCGCCAGCGACGTGATGATCGCCGATGGTGAAAGCCGTCGGCTGCATTTGTGCCTGGACGCGCTGGAGGATCGGCAGCGCCTGGCGATTCGCACCGCGTTTTTCGACGGCGTTACCTATGCCGAACTCGCCGAGCGCCAGGGCGTGCCGCTGGGCACGATGAAAAGCTGGGTACGGCGCGGGCTGCAACGGTTGAAGGAGTGCATCAGCGATGACTGATGATTCCCTGCCCGATGATTCCCGGCCCGAAACGCCGATGACGGCAGCAGAACTGGCGCTTGGCCTGTTGGAGGGCGATGAGCGCGCAGCCGCACTTCGCCGCGTGATCGCAGAGCCGGCCTTTGCTGCTGAGGTTGAGGCATGGCGCGCCCATTTCGGCATATTGTTCGATGCCGTGCCCGAAATCGCGGCACCCGGTGATGGGCTTGCCCGTATCGAAGCTAGCATCGACCAAAAGGCCCCACTGGCGGCCACCCCTGTCCAACGTGCGGCGAACGACGATGGCCCGGTAAGGCTGTGGCGCGGCATTGCCGTGGCGAGCAGCATCGCGGCGACATTGCTGTTGGCGATCACCTTGATCACGCCCGGGCGGGTTGCGCCCGGCGGCGACGGTCCACAGGTGGCCCAGGTCGCCCCGACGACGCCCAGCAAATTGCTGATCGCGCAAATACAGCCCATTGCGCCGGGCGATCCGGTGGCTGCGGTATTCGATCCAGCGACGGGCAGCCTGCGCGTGGCCGCGGCGGCGCTGGTCGATGCCCGGCACAGCCCGGAACTTTGGGTGATCCCGGCAGGCGGCACACCCTATTCGCTGGGCGTACTCCATTCGACCCAGCCGACCGCTGTGGCGATCAGCCAGGCGGATCGCGCGCGCTTTGCCGCCGGGGCCACGCTGGCCGTTACGGTTGAGCCGGTGGGCGGATCACCCAGCGGCAAGCCGACCGGCGCCGTGGTGGCGCAGGGTGCGCTGACGTTAGTGTAACCCGCCTCTGGCCGATCTGACCCCGGCCTGAACGATATATTTTTTTCGTTGCCCGGCGGCGATTGGGTGCATCCTAATCCCAGATTGATGCGTAGATGCAGCCGCACCTCATAGAGGGTGTTCGCAGGAGAATTCAGCCATGAAGTCAGCTATCCGTATTTCGCTTGTCGCCGCAGCCGTTGCCCTTGCAGGCGGTGCCGTCGTCGCCAAGAGCACCAACCCGATGGTCGGTGGCGCAGCGATGTACCCAACCAAGAACATCGTTGAAAACGCTGTCAATTCAAAGGATCACACCACGCTCGTCGCCGCCGTCAAGGCAGCCGGCCTGGTCGACACCCTGATGAGCGCAGGTCCGTTCACCGTGTTCGCGCCAACCAATGCTGCGTTCGCCAAGCTGCCTGCCGGCACCGTCGAAACGCTGGTAAAGCCAGAGAACAAGGCAACGCTGACGGCGATCCTGACCTATCATGTCGTTCCCGGCAAGATCAGCGCAGCCGCCATCGCCGCCAATGCAAAGATGCATAAGGGCACGGCAACCTACACGACGGTTCAGGGCGGCACGCTGTCGTTCAGCAAGGGCATGAAGGGCTGGAAGGTCACCGACGCCAAGGGCAACAGCGCCAACATCACGATCGCTGATGTGAACCAGTCGAACGGCGTCATCCACGTCATCGACGGCGTGTTGCTCCCGTAACCTTTTTGCCGTTCGGCAAAAATTTTGGCGCCGCTGCATCCACCGATGCGGCGGCGTCGTACCTTCAGCGTCCTTCCCGAAAGGGGCGGATGCGGAGCTGCTGTCCCTCCAAAGCAGTGCTCCTGGGGCCTGCTGTCGCCCCTCGGCAGCAGGCCCCATTTGGCTGCCCCGGCCCGTTGCCGCATGCGCCGCCACGTCGAAACGGCTTTGCTTTGGGGCGCAGCGGCGGTATCGGCGGCTAGCGAAGCGCCAGGAGACCCGTGATGAAAGCCCCGCGAAACCGAGCTGTACGCAGCGCGGTCCACCGCCACGATCATTTGAGCAAGCAGGGCCTGCTCGAACGCGCCTTCACTTTCGCGTTTCGCGGGCTGGTCTATGCGCAGATCTGGGAAGACCCCGAAGTCGATCTTGAAGCGCTTGCCGTTACCCCCGATTGCCACATTGTCCAGATCGCATCGGGCGGGTGCAACGTCCTGAGCTACCTGACGGCAAACCCGCGCGCCATTACCGCTGTCGATCTGAACACCGCGCACATCGCGCTGAACAAGCTGAAGCTGATCGCGGCGCGCGAATTGCCCGATTATGCCGCGTTCCACCGGTTTTTCGCCCGCGCCAATTCCAAGGAAAATATCGCCGCCTACAAACGCTATGTCCGCCCCCATCTTGACGAGCCGACCCGCCGTTACTGGGAAGGCCGCGACATGATTGGCCGCAGGCGCATCGGCGGTTTTGCCAAGGGCGTGTACAAGCGCGGGCTGCTCGGCAACTTCATCGGCGCGGCGCACTTCATCGCCAAGCTTAACGGCGTCGACCCGAAAGTGATGCTTGCCGCCAATTCACTGCAGGAACAGCGCGAGATTTTCGACCGCCAGATCGCGCCCGTTTTCGACAAGGGGTTCATCCGCTGGTTGACCGATCAGCCGGCATCGCTGTTCGGGCTGGGCATTCCGCCTTCGCAATATGAAGCGCTGGCGGGCGACAATAAAATGGCCGTGGTGCTGCGCGAACGGCTGGAAAAGCTGGCCTGCGATTTTGACCTGAAAGACAATTATTTCGCCATGCAGGCCTTTGGCCGTGGCTATGGCGACAGCCCAACCGCCTCGCTGCCGCCCTATCTGCAGGAAGCCAATTACGCTGATATCGTCGCCCGGGCGGACCGGGTGGAGGTGCGCCACGCCAATTTCGTCGAATATCTGCGGGCCATGCCCGATGCCTCGCTCGATCGCTATGTTCTGCTCGATGCGCAGGATTGGATGACCGACGAGATCCTGACCAATTTATGGGCCGAAATCACCCGCACCGCCAAGCCCGCTGCGCGCGTACTGTTCCGCACCGCCGGAATTGAAACGATCCTGCCGGGCCGCGTGCCCGACCCAATCCTGTCGCGCTGGGATTACTGGGCCGATGAATCGCTTGATTACACCAAGCGGGATCGCTCCTCCATCTATGGCGGCGTGCACCTGTACGTGCTGGGGGAAAAGGCCTGAGCACCAACAGCCATGCGGGGCACATGGACGCGATCTACCGGACGCAGCGCCATTTCTACGACCTCACCCGCAAATATTATCTGCTCGGGCGTGATCGGCTGATCCGTGATCTGGCCCCCCCGCCAGGTGGGACGGTGCTGGAAATCGGCTGTGGCACCGGGCGAAACCTGATCGCGGCGGCGCGCGCCTGGCCAGATGCGCGCTATTTCGGCATCGATATTTCAGAGGCCATGCTCGAAACCGCGCGGGCCAAGGTGGCCGCTGCCGGGCTGGCGGGCCGCATCACGCTGGCGCAGGGCGATGCGACGGCATTCGATGCGCCCGGGCTGTTCGGCGTGGCGGCGTTCGACCGGGTGTTCCAAAGCTACACGCTATCGATGATCCCCGATTGGCAGGGCGCGCTGCGCGAGGGGGCAGGCAAGCTGGCCCCGGGCGGGCGGCTGGACATTGTCGATTTCGGCCAGCAGGAGCGGTTGCCGCGCGCGTTCCGCTCGATGTTGTTCACCTGGTTGGCCCAGTTCGATGTCGAGCCGCGCGCTGCGCTGGAATCAGCGCTGGCCACGATCGCTGAAGCCCATCACCTGCGCGCTGAGTTCACCCCGACGCACCGTGGCTATGCCTGGTCCGGGCGGCTTTCGGCACCGGCGGCCTGACGATCAGCGGCGCAGCAATGGCCCCGTCAACACCCCGACTGCTTGGCTTTGCCGGGCTGCTGCCGCAACTCGCGGCTGGCTATATCCTGCTTGAAAACAATGCGGACTGGCGCTTCACCGCGCTGGCCATGGCCTATGCCTATGCCGCGCTGATCCTGAGCTTTCTGGGCGGGCTGTGGTGGGGGCTGGCGGCAGCGGCGGGCCCCCGCGCGCCGCGTTGGTTGTGGGTCGCAGCAGTCGTGCCCTCGCTGATCGCGCTGGCAAGCGCCTGGCCCTGGGCAACCGGCCAGCCATGGCCCGGGCCATCGATGATCCTGCTCGGCGGGGCGCTGATTGCCGCGCTGGGGGTGGACTGGCGATTGCAGAAAACCGGCATTGCGCCCGATTGGTGGCTGTCGCTGCGGGTGCCGCTGTCACTGGGGCTGGGCGGCATCACGCTGGCCATCGGCCTGGCCTGACCGGCGGTGGTGGCACGCGTCGTCATTGTCGACGCCGCACCATCGTGGAGGATACCGCACGTCAACGGCGCGATCCCCGCAAGAAACTCGTTTTCACACCACAGCAACGGCACTAGCTTGGCAGTTTAAGCGGCTTTTCGCATCACTGATGGGGGCATCATGATCAAGCTATTCCGTGCGCTGTTGGCGGTGCTGATGGCCATTGCACTGCCTGCCGCTGCCCATGCGGAATGGCTTGAAGCAAGCCACAAGCGCTTCTTGATCTATGCAGACATGTCGCCGGGGGCATTGAAGGAGTTTGCCACCCAGCTCGAACGGTTCGACAGTGCCATGCGGTTTCTGTTCCCCAATCCGCACGACGAGATCGACAGCGCCAATCGCGTCACCATCTATGTCGTCGACAATACTGACGCCGTACAATCGCTTGGGCGCGATCGATCTGGTCAGGTTGCCGGTTTCTATCGTCCCTCAACCTCGGGATCGCTGATCGTTACGCCACGTGCCATTTACAGCGCGAACCAGGATTTCAACGCCAAGCTCGTCCTGTTCCACGAATATGCCCACCACGTCACGCTCAGCAACAGCGAGAATTATTATCCCGGCTGGGTGACAGAGGGGCTGGCGGAGTTTTTTGCGACCGCCGTGATCAAGCCCGATGGATCGATTGTGATCGGCGGTGCGAACAATGCCCGTATCGACGACATCAAGGCGACCAGCCCGATCCCGGCGCGCATCCTGCTTTCAAGCGATACCCGCACGTTGAGCGATGACGAAACGATCCAGAAATATGCCCGTGGCTGGCTGCTGATCCATTATCTGATGCTGGGCAAAACGCGCCCCGGACAGTTCAACGCCTATCTTGCGCAGGTGAACAGCGGCGTCCCCAGCGTTGAGGCTGCAGAGCGGGTGTTCGGCGACCTGGCCAAGCTCGATCGCGAACTTGGCACATATCGCAACCAGCGCAGCCTGTCGGCTGCCGTCATCGCTGCAGGAAAGCTGCCCGCCGACATGGTCACCATTCGCCCGCTTGATGCAGGCCAGGCAGCGATGATGCCCATGCGCATCCAATCTGCCGCCGGCGTGGATGCAAAGACAGCACAGGCACTGGTGCCAAAGGCGCGGGCGGTGGGGGCTGCATATCCCGCAAACAGCTGGGTTCAGCGCGCGCTGGCCGAAATTGAATATGATGCCGGCAATGACGACGCCGCCATGGCTGCGAGTGACCGCGCGCTGGCGGCTGACCCCGCCAACATGATGGCGATGATCTATAAGGGCATGGTGGCGATGCGGCGCGCGACTGCGGCAAAGGCAACCGATCCCGCGATCTGGCGCGACGCGCGACGCTGGTTTTTAAAAGCGAACGCGGTGGATCCCGACTTCGCTCTGCCGTTCGTGCTGTATTACGAATCCTTCGCGCGCGCAGGCCAGCGCCCCAACGAGAGCGCGGTGCAAGGGCTGATGAAGGCGATGAATTTGGTGCCGCAGGACGATGGTGTGCGGATGACGGCCGCGTTCCAGCTGCTCGCCCAGGGCGACCGGGTCAACGCCCGCCGCGCGCTTGCCCCGGTGGCGTTCGCGCCACATGGCGGGCGCAACAATCGGGCGCTTGCGATGCTGACCCTGCTGGATTCAGGGGCGACAACCGAAGCGGTGCTGGCGGCACAACAGGCCCCGAAGGACGCGGCCAAGGACGCCCCCAAGCCAAAACCCTGACAGGCGGGCCGCGCCTGCCCGCCCTGTTCATCACAGCGCGATCGGTGGGCCCAATCCCCGGGCCGCCAGCGCGGGGGCAAGCGCCAATGCCGCATCGTCGACGCGGGTGAACACCGCAATCCCTGTTCTGGAGGATGCGGGCCATTGCTGGTCCTTTGTCAGCGCCACCACCCGCCGGGCAATGCCCGCGCTGCCATCGACAAAATGGATCGGGCGGCCAGCGGCGATTGCCAGCTCTGCTGCGACAAGGGGGAAATGCGTGCAGGCCAGCACGATCGTGTCGATCCAGTCGCCGCTGGGCTGGCCGAACAACCCCGCCAGTGCCCCCACGAAGCGCGCCGGATCAACCGCCTCGCCGCGCAGCCGCGCCTCCGCGGCCTCGACTAGATCGGCGGCACCGTGGCGGATGACGGTGCAATCGCTGGCAAAGCGCGCCGCCAGATCATCGACATAGGGTTGGCGGACGGTCGCGTCGGTGCCCAATACGCCAATCGCGCGGGTGGTGCTGGCCAGCGCGGCGGGCTTGATCGCCGGCACCGTGCCGACAATCGGCAGGTCGAGCGCGCCCCGCACCGCCGCCAGCGCAATCGTGGAGGCGGTGTTGCACGCAATCACGATCAGCCGGGGATGATAGCGTTCCGCCAGCCGCCCCAGCAGCGCGGGAACGCGCGCGGCAATCTCTGCCTCGCTGCGGGTGCCATAGGGAAATCCGGCGGAATCGGCTGCATAAACGATGGGCGCATTGGGGATGAGCGCACGGGTTGCCGCCAGGACGGAAAGCCCGCCAATGCCGGAATCAAAAAACAGGAGCGGCCGATGATCCATCGCCACCCGATTAGCGCGCGGTGGGCCATTGGCAACCACAGCGGCGCAATCAGCATATCATTCAGATCATTGCGCCGCGCGCGCGCTCGTCTATCTTATGGGCAACGCAGGGGGGCGGCTGATTTGGCAACCGAATATCTTTGGGCAGGACCAGCCGGTGCGCTGGTGCTTGGCTATCTGCTGGGATCAATCCCGTTTGGCATCATCCTGACGCGACTGGGCGGCGCGGGCGACCTTCGCCAGATCGGATCGGGCAATATCGGCGCGACCAATGTGTTGCGCACCGGGCGCAAAGGGTTGGCGGCAGCAACATTGGTGCTGGATGCGGCAAAGGGCGCAGCGGCCGTGCTGCTGGCCGAATGGCTGTTCCCCGGCCACGGCGTGGTGACGGCAGCGGCCGCCTTTCTGGGGCATCTATATCCCGTCTGGCTGCGCTTTCGCGGTGGCAAGGGCGTGGCGACGCTGATGGGCATCCTGCTGGCGCTTCACTGGCCGTGCGGCATTGTGTATGCGGTCGTCTGGCTGGGGCTGTTGGCGACGGTGCGGATATCATCGGTGGCGGGCATGGTGGCGGCGATCAGCGCACCGGTGAGCGCGGCCTATTTCGGCAAGTTCGATATGGTGTTGCTGCTGCTGGCGCTGGGGCTGCTGGTGCTGTGGCAGCACCGCGAGAATATCGACCGGTTGATGAGCGGCACGGAACCGCGAATCGGGCGCAAAAGTGCCTGATCAGGCGCAGGCCGATCGACTGCGTCTGATCAGATCGGCCAATATCGGCCCGGTCACCTATGCCCAGTTGATCGCGCGTTTTGGATCGGCGGGGGCAGCGATTGAGGCGATCCCGATGCTGGCGGCGCGTGGCGGCGGGCGGGCACCGGTGCTGGCCGATCCGCGTGCGATCGACCAGGAAATGGCACGAACCGCGCGGCTGGGCGCGCAATATCTGTTCAGCGACGATGCGGATTATCCACCCCTGCTCGCCGCGCTGGAAAACGCCCCGCCCGCGCTCGTCTGGCGCGGCGATGCGGCGCTGCTGGCGCGAACCGGGGTTGCGCTGGTGGGCGCGCGCAATGCCTCTGCAGCGGCCTGCCGGTTTGCACGGCAACTGGGGCATGATCTGGCGAGCGAGGGCGTGGCGGTGATATCCGGCCTGGCGCGCGGCATTGATACTGCTGCCCATGTCGGCGCGCTGGGGGCGGGTGGCGGTGATAGCGGAGGGGGCACCATCGCGGTCATCGCCTGCGGCATCGATACCGTGTTCCCGCCCGAAAATGCCGATCTTCAGGAAAGGATTGCGCAGCACGGCCTGCTGATCACCGAACACCCGCCCGGCACCGAGCCGCTTGCGCGCCATTTTCCACAGCGCAACCGCATCATCGCCGGGCTCGCACTGGGCACGGTGGTGGTGGAGGCAGCGCCAAGATCAGGATCGCTGATCACCGCCCGGCTGGCGGGCGAGGCCGGGCGCGAAGTGATGGCCGTGCCCGGCAGCCCGGTCGATCCGCGCGCGCAAGGCTGCAACAGCCTGATCCGCGACGGCGCGACACTAGTGCAGAATGCCGCCGACATCCTGGAACAGATCCGCCCCATCGACATGCGGATGGTGCGGGCGCCCGCCACCCCGTTCGGCGCGGCCCCGCCAGACGATGCGAGCGATGCCGATCGTCGTGCCGTGGTCGCATTGCTGGGGCTGGTCGCGGTATCGGTGGACGAACTGATCCGCCAATCCGGCCTTGCCCCCGCCGTGGTGCAGACGGTGCTGCTGGAAATGGAACTGGCCGGGCGGCTGGAACGACACGCAGGCGGGCGGGTGGGGCTGATTTAGGCCGACCCCGTCCCTGTCGCCACTCCTGTCGCGATCCTCATCCTCCAGGCAGACTGCGTATTGGGCCTACCGGGCAGGACATCTTTGCAACGAAAAGCTTTTGCCGAGTGCACGCACCGCCACAGAGGCAGAATCGGGTGCAATTTCGAAGCGGTCGGTTTCTGCCCATGTCCGGCCCTCGCCGGTGTAGGCGACTTCGGCGATGATCGCACCGTCATCCGCTGTGCGAACGCGCCTGGCCGTTCCCACGGCCTCGTAGAACGACACCGTCCCGTGCGCGATGCGCATACCGCCGGTGTCTTCGCCGCCACAGGCCGACGGATTGTCCGTCCATTGCCCAGACAGCGCCGGTGGGAACGAAGGCCCGTCAGCGGCCGCCGACAGCAGCAGCGCCAGGGGAATAATTGTCACTGCCATCCGCCAGAACATCCTGATCCTCCACGAAATTAGCGTCCAGACCGATCGCGCACCATCCCATATTTCTGGCACACACTTCTGGCCTTGAAACGCCCAACGCAGGGCGGGGTTTCCAACAATTATGGGGATAATCGCGATTGACCGTCATTTCGCTGGTGCAATTCAGAGCTTGACCCTCGCTTGACGAGCACGCCAAAGCCCAGCCACCCTCGCGCGTACACGTAAGGACGCCATTACCCCATGCAGCTTGTCATCGTCGAATCGCCAGCCAAGGCGAAAACCATCGAGAAATATCTGGGCAGCGATTACCGGGTGCTCGCCAGCTATGGCCATGTCCGCGATCTGCCGGCCAAGGATGGCTCCGTCGATCCCGATCATGATTTCGCGATGGAATGGGAAAATTACGCCGACAAGGCCAAGCAGCTGAAAGCGATCACCGATCTGGCGAAAACCGCCGACCGGCTGATCCTGGCGACCGATCCTGATCGCGAAGGCGAAGCAATCAGCTGGCATGTGCGCGAAGTGCTGCGCGCGAAAAAGGCGCTGCCCAAGGACGTTCAGCGCGTCACCTTCAACGCGATCACCAAGGCGACGGTGACCGAGGCGATGAAGCACCCGCGCGAGCTGGATACCGATCTGATCGATGCCTACCGCGCGCGGCGGGCGCTCGACTATCTGGTCGGCTTCACGCTTTCGCCCGTCCTGTGGCGCAAACTGCCTGGTGCGAAGTCGGCGGGGCGGGTGCAATCGGTGGCGTTGCGGCTGATTGTGGAGCGGGAGCGCGAGATCGATGTCTTCCGCCCCCAGGAATATTGGTCGGTCACTGCCGAGATGGAGCATGACGGCACCCCCTTCACCACCCGGCTGACGAAATGGCGGGGCGACAAGATCGATCGGCTGACGATCGGCAAGGAGGGCGATGCGCTGGCCGCCAAGGCCGATGTCGAGGCGGGACGCTTCGCCGTCGCCAGCGTCGAGACCAAGCCCGCCACGCGCAATCCGCCGCCGCCCTTCACCACATCAACCCTGCAGCAGGAGGCCGCACGCAAGCTGGGCTTTTCGGCCGATCACACGATGCGGGTGGCGCAGAACCTGTATGAGGACGGGGCGATCACCTATATGCGCACCGACGGCGTGCAGATGGATTCAAGCGCCATTTCGGCCGCGCGGCTCGCGGTCGCGAACCGCTATGACGCGAGTTACGTGCCCGACAAGCCCCGCCAATATCAGAGCAAGGCAAAGAACGCGCAGGAAGCGCATGAGGCGATCCGCCCCACCGATTTCGCCAAGGACAAAACGGGATCGGGCGATCACGCCCGGCTGTACGACCTGATCTGGAAGCGCGCACTCGCCAGCCAGATGGCCTCCGCCCGGATGGAGCGCACCACGATCGAGCTGGTCGACGGCAGCGGCCAGCACGGGCTGCGCGCAACCGGCCAGGTCGTACTCTTCCCCGGCTATCTCGCGCTATATGAGGAAGGGAGCGACGATACGGCAGACGAAGAAGCCCGCCGCCTGCCCCGCCTGCGCGAGGGCGATGCGCCCGCCAAGAAATCAGTCGATGCCGAACAGCATTTCACCCAGCCGCCGCCGCGCTTTTCCGAAGCATCGCTCGTCAAGCGGCTGGAGGAATTGGGCATTGGTCGCCCGTCCACCTATGCGTCGATCATCAAGACGCTGAAGGACCGCGCCTATGTGCGGGTGGAGAAGAACCGCTTTTTCGCAGAGGAAAGCGGGCGGCTGGTAACAGCGTTTCTGGAGCGCTTTTTCGAACGCTATGTCGGCTATGATTTCACTGCCGGGCTTGAGGACGAGCTTGACGAGGTGTCGGGTGGCCGCGCGCAGTGGCAGGCGGTGCTCGATGCGTTCTGGAAAGATTTCAAACCGCGCACGACCGAGGTGATGGACTTCAAACCATCCGAGATCACCGCAGAGCTTGATGTGTTTCTTGAGCCGTATCTTTTCCCGGTAAAGGCCGATGGCGGCGATCCGCGGCTGTGCCCCAATTGCCATGTCGGGCGGCTCGCGCTGCGCGGTGGCAAGTTCGGCGCGTTCGTGGCGTGCTCCAACTATCCCGACTGCAAATATACCCGCCGTTTCGCCCAGCCGGGCGGGGGCGAGGGCGATGATACCGGCCCCGAAGTGCTCGGCACCGATCCCGAGACAGGGCTTGAGGTATCGCGGCGCTCCGGGCGGTTTGGCCCCTATGTCCAGCTGGGCGAGGGCAAGGAAGCCAAACGTGGCTCCATCCCCAAGGATTTGCCGGGCGAGCTTGATCTGGAATGGGCGCTGAAACTGATCAGCCTGCCGCGCCTGATTGGCCTGCACCCCGAAACGGGCGAGCCCATCACCGCGTCGATCGGGCGCTATGGCCCCTATCTGGCGCATAACGGCAAATATGGGCGGCTCACCTCCACGGCAGAGGTTTTCGAAACCGGCATGAACGCCGCCGTCGTGAAGCTGGCAGAGGCAGCCGCAGGCGGCGGGCGGCCGCAACGCGGTGCCCAGGCCCCGTTGAAGGTGTTGGGCGCGCATCCCCGCACCGAGCTGGAGATCAAGCTGATGGAGGGGCGCTATGGCCCCTATGTCACCGACGGCACCACCAACGCGACCATCCCCAAGACGATCGACAAGGACGCACTGACTCTGGAGGAAGCCGCCCAGCTGATCGATGCCCGCGCCGCCGCGGCCCCGGCGAAGAAGGGCAAGAAACCGGCGGCCAAGAAAGCTGCAGCGAAGAAGGCACCGGCGAAAAAGGCGGTTGCGACGAAGGCTGGGGCGAAGAAGGCCGGGGCCAAGAAGGCTGCGGCAAAGGCCTGAGCGGACTTGCGAGGGCAACGCCCGATCAACCCACCCTACCCCGTCATTGCGAGCGCAGCGAAGCAATCCAGCCGAGCCACGCGCGGTGACGCTGGATTGCTTCGCTGCGCTCGCAATCACGTTTCATACCTTGGGCATGGCGATGTTGGAGCGGGAAGACTTTGGCTTGATCCGTTCAGAACAGATCAGGCTGATGTCGTCACATTATGGCCCCGCCCCTGAGCGGGAAGGCCCCAAAACGGCCCGTACAGCCCCGGCTCGCTATCCACTTCGCACCGGGGCACAAAACCAGCCAAAATAGCGAGACAGGGCTCTATCGGCCCGATAGCGCGCCCAGCAACGGGACTGCCACGATCACCGCCAGCCACACCGCCATGCCGAGCAGGATCAGCAGCGTGCCGACAATGCCGATGGAGCGCGCTGGCCCCGGCGGGCCGGGCGGGTTGAACAGGCCGATCGCGTTGAGCAGGCGGCACGCGACAAAGCCTCCGGCGAGCCCGGCCAGAATCATGAAATCAACCCCGCTGGCCTCCAGCAGGCCAATCAGGGTGATGCCAATCGGCATGTATTCGGAAAGATTGCCATGCGCGCGGATGGCAGAAACCAGATCCTGATGCCCCGCATCACCAAAGGCCGCGCTGTATTTCATGCGCAGGCGGATCGTGTTGAGCGCGAGCAGGACGAGCAGGATCGCAAGCGACGCCGCCGTCAACGCGGTAATGATCAGATGCATGGTACGCCCCCGAAATGCTTCGGTGGCAGATGTATGCGCTATTCGCTGCCGGGTAAATCAAGCCCGGCGCGCGGCGTTCAGGCAGCGCGGCGCGCGGTCTGTTGCAGGAAAGCGCGGGCGGCGCGCTGCGCCTCGGCGATTTCGCGTGCGGTCATGTCTTCGGCGATGTCGGCGCGGCATTGCTGCGCTGCTTCGCTGCCCGATACAGCCGCGAGGTTGAACCATTTATGCGCCTCGACCAGGTCGATCCCCACCCCTGCGGCCCCGGTTGAATAGACGATCCCCAGATCATAGCAGGCGGCAAAATCCCCCCGCGCTGCATCGGCAATCCGGCTTTCGATCAGGAACGTTGCGCTCTTCAGGCTGTTGCCCATGTCCGCTACCCCTTTGATGCCCCAATTGGCAGTTCAGGTTTTGGGCAAACACGGTCAATAAATGGTTAACGCCGTTAACCACTTGATTCCATCACACATAATTGCATTCGGCAACCCGGCGCGCGAAGCTCTCGCGCTTATTCCGGGAATTTTGGTTTCAGCGCCAATGCCTCGATCGGCACATCCAGCGTGTAGACGAAGCCGCTCCGCCTATAATCAAGCGTGACCTGGCCCTTCAACTGCTGGCCGAGCGACGACATCAGGCGTGTCCCGAAGCTTCTGTGTTTGGGTTCGTCCACGGGTGGGCCGCCGGTTTCGGCCCATTCGAAGCAGAGCCGTTCGGCTTTCAATGCCCATCCGATGCGCACCTGGCCGTCAGGGAGCGACAGGGCGCCAAATTTGGTGGTGTTGGTGCAAAGCTCGTTCAGCGTCATTGCAAAGGCGATCACGGCGCTCGACGTGATCCGCACATCGTCGCCCGAAACGATGAACCGGCCACTGCCCTGGTCAAAGGGTTCGATGGCGCTCTGGATCGTACTGGCGATCGTCGCATTTTCCCAACTGACCTGGGTCAGCAGATCGTGCGCGCGCGCCAGTGCGGCAAAGCGACCGTCAATGGCTGTACCGGCGTGCGCGACGCTTGGCGCGGTACGTAGGCTTTGCTGCGTGATGGCGCTCACCGTCGCCAGCATGTTCTTGATGCGGTGATGCAGTTCGGCATGGATCAGGTGCTGCAGTTTGTCCGCCGCCTCGCGTTCATCGGCCTCGATTCCCGATTGCACCAGCAGCGCGGTGGCGTCGATGCCCGCCTGCTCCAAGGCGAGTTTCAGGCTGTCGTTTTCGGTTGTGAGCGCATCCTGAAACGGCCGGTTTTCGTCGATGATCAATTGCTGCTTTTCGGTATCGAGCACCGTTTTCAGCAGCAGCGCCTTGGCGTCGATGCCCGCCTGTTGCAGGCGGTGGCGCAGCTCGGTATTTTCGATGGAAAGCATATCGTCTGCTGCAATCAACGCGGGCATCACTTTCAGCGCACCCTTGCCGATCATCTGCTGCAGCTCGATGATCATCTGCTGAATCTCAAGCGGCTTCGGGAAGAACCGGCTGTCGACCGGCTTGTCGGCATCGGTTACCGCGATTTGCCCGGATACCAGAATGATCTTGATGTGCGGCCAGCGCAAATGCACCGCATGGGCCAGCATCAGGCCATCCATGGATCCCGGCATCTGGATATCGGTGAACAGCAGCGAGATGTCGTCGCGCGATTCGAGTACGCGGATTGCTTCGTCGGCATTCACCGCCTCAACCGGAATGAAACCGGCGTCCTCCACAATGTCCACCGCCCGCATGCGCAGGACCATTTCGTCTTCGACGATCAGGACGATCGGTGCCGGGTCGGATTTGGGCATCGAGCGCTCCTTTGGAATGGCATATCTTCCTGAATGAAAGCGGGGGCCTGCCCATGGCACTAGGCGTCTCGATCAAGACTGGCAACCTGAGCCAAAGGCCGCGCAATGCACCCTGAATCCCGTTCAGGGTGACGGCAGGCAAATGGGACTTAAGCCGGGCCTGCGCTTGCGCAGACAGGGCCAGGCCGATCAGAACGGGACGTCGTCGTCCAGATCATCGGGGAAGCCGCCGCCGCTGTTGCCGCCGCCAAATCCGCCACCGTTGCCCGAACCGCGATTGCCGCCACCGCCACCACGAGAACCGCCGCCGGAGCCGCCGCCGAAATCATCGCGGCCGCCGTCCCAGTCGCTTCCGCCACCGCCACCGCCGCCCATGCCGCCGCCCGAACCGCCGCCGCTTCCGGGCGCGCCATCCAGCATCGTCAGCACGGAGTTGAAGCCCTGCAGCACCACTTCGGTCGAATAGCGATCATTGCCGCCGGCATCCTGCCATTTGCGGGTTTTCAGCGCGCCTTCGATATACACCTTGCTGCCCTTGCGCAGATAACGCTCGGCGACATTGGCCAGGCCTTCGTTGAAAATCGCCACCGAATGCCATTCGGTCGCTTCCTTCTTTTCGCCGCTGTTCTTGTCTTTCCAGCTTTCTGACGTGGCGATGCGCAGGTTCACCACCTTGCCGCCATTCTGGAACGTCTTGGTTTCCGGGTCGCGCCCCAGATTGCCGACGATGATCACCTTGTTGACGCTGCCCGCCATATCTTCTTCCTAAAGCCCGAGTGCGATCGCGCCCCAATAGGTCGCGCCTGCTGCGATGTAGGCCAGCGCAAACAGATAG
>JBBQDD010000018.1:0-18329 GCA_038319335.1 Sphingomonadales bacterium | reverse complement strand
ATCGGCAATCGGCTTGGCCTGGCCGTAACCCCTGGCGGTCAGACGATCGCTGACGATGCCCTGCGCGGTCAGCGCAGCCAGCACCGCGTTGGCGCGCGCGCCTGACAATTGCTGGTTGTGCGCCACCGTACCGCTGTTGTCGGTATGGCCCTGCACTTCCAGTTTCAGGCCGGGATTGGCCTTTAGCAGCTTGATGATCTCCGCCACGATCGGTTGTGAATCGGCCTTGATCACCGCAGCGTCAGTATCGAAGTTGATGTAGAGCGCGACATGCCCCTGCGCGTCGAGCGCGGCCTTCATCTGCTCCGCGTCGAGCATCTTTGCCTTCATTTCGAGTGCCTTTTCCTCCACCACGGTCAGCCAGTAAGAATCGTCCTCGTCCTGCCAGCGCTTCCACACCTCTACCCAGATTTTGCTGCTCGGGGTGCGCACGACATAGGTGCCGCCGGTTTCATGCTCCAGCATATAGAGGCCACGATAGCGGGTATCGGCGAACTTCAGCTTGGCATCGCTGATTTCCTTGCCGCTGCCTTCCCAGACGGTCACGCCGCCAAGATCGTGTACCAGTTTTTCATATGTTTTCTGAACCTGGAAAATCGATGCGCCCGTGCCCAGCGCGCGAACGGTGTACAGCCTGCCCTCGACCGGAATAAGCTTTGTGCCATCGTAAAATTCATACCGGTCATAGCTGACATCGCGGGCCAGCGCGCGCGACGCATCGCCGGGTTTGTTCTTGAGCGACAGCGGCTCATAACCCTCCATCAGGCTGAAATAGGGCCAGGCCCCGGTCGGTGCGGTGCCGATCGGCGCAGTGGCGGGATCGAACCCGCTGACAGCCGGCAGCGCCGGCGCGGTCGCATTGTCGGGTGCGCTTGCACCCGGCACCGCCAGCGCCGGTTGGGCCGTATTGTCGGCCGCAGCCTGGTTACCCGGAGCATCGGGTGTGGCCGAACAGGCCGCGAGTGCCAGCGCCGCCGCCGCCGTGCCCATCCATGGCACCGCAAGAAATGCCCTGTGATCGTTCGACATCCGTGATTCCCGAACCGTCCGCTTCCGCATTGTCGCCTCCTGCTTGCCTGCTGCAATTTGAAAAACGAAAGCGCGCGGCGGAACCGGACATCGCCGGAAATTTATTCGTGCCGAAAGATTTTGCGGCCCCCCTGTCCGGTTCCAATCGCAATCCGCGTCTTGCCTGTTGACGGTATGGTTGGCCCCGAACGGCAGGCCATGCCGCACGAAGGCGATCAGGCTGGGGGGATCAGGCTGAGAGATCAGGCTGGGGGATAAAGCTGGGGGGATCTGGCGGCAGTGGCAGCCCGATCATTGTTACCCATCATTTTTCTGCGGCGACCGCCGAACCGACAATCAGGAGAGGATGACGATGCGACGTTCCATGATGATCTCCACCGCGCTGGCGGCAACGCTGGCATTATCCGCCTGCGGTGGTGCCAAGACGGACTCTGCCACGGGCGACACGGCCGCAGCTTCAACCAGCGGCGCGCCGGTCGATCCGTGCAGCCTGCTGACGGGCGAGGAAATGACCGCGATCACCACGGACAAGGTGACGGCGCTCGATCGCAATGGAGCAGAATGCAACTATCGAAGCGCGCCCAATGACGGTCTGCAGCTGACGGTATATGCGACTGGCGGTGCCGCGCAGATGGAAACCGTGCACCAGACCGCCAAGCTGCTGGGTGGCATTGGCAGCGGCATCGCCGGGATGGGCGGTGCCGGGGCGGATGTTGCCGACCAGCTGAAGCAGGACAAATCGGCAGGCCCCGCGCTTGGCGATGAGGCGGTGTGGCAAACCAACGATACGCTGGCAGTGCGCAAAGGTGACGTGTTCGTCCAGGTATCGCCGCCGATCATGCACGATCCGGCCAACCACCCCGGTTATCCGTTGATCAAGAAGGACGACAAGCGCGCGATTGCGCAGGCCGTTGCGGCAAAAGTGCTCGCAAAACTCGGTTCCTGATCCCGCACACCAACCCACCATTTTTCACAGGAGCACAGCATATGACAAAATCTTTCAGCACGCTTGCACTCATTGGCCTTTGCGCGCTTGGCACCGCCACCGCTGCACTATCGGCCGGCATTTCCCGATCGCCGGTGAGCCCCGGCCAATGGTCAATCGACACCACCGTCATCGCATCCGGCAAACACTGGAATACGCACGAGATTTGCGTGAAAGACGACGACACCTGGTATTCCACCGAGCAGCGCAAGGGTGGTGGCCGCTATATCGTCACCGGCAACCGGGTGCTGTTGCACAGCAATTTTGAAATACTGGCCGTCAGCGCCGATCTGGCGATCACCAGCCCCACCAAGATGACCGGCAATCTGCAGCAATGGCTGCCGAAAAGCCTGGCCGCCAACGATATGGAAAACCTGTTCACGACCAGCAGCTGGACGTGGAAATCCAGCACCTGCCAGCGCCCGTTTTAGAAACGCGGCATCGTCCACCAGCAGGAGAGCACCCATGCGCCTGGAATCAAAGAAGCTGATCGCTGCCGCCCTGCTGGCAAACTTGCCGGTGACCGGTTGGGCAGCGCCTGTAAAAAAGGCGAGCCCTGCCCGGGTGGAAAAACTCGCCGGGGGCTGGACGATCGCCCGGCTGGATGAATGGCCCGACACCTGCGCGCTCCGGCTGACCAAGCTGACGACGATCGGCGGCTATGCGACCGTGCTTGGCCGGGGGTGCACAAAGGCATTCGCAGCCCATGACAAGGCACGGTCGTGGACCGACGATGTCTTTGCCTGGCGTCCCACAGAAAAGGGGGTCACGCTTGCCGATGCGACGCGGCATACGCTGATCACCTTTGTGGTGACCGCCATGGGGACCGGCGGGCAGGCCTGGATCGGCCACGGGCCGGACGGACAGGACTATGAAATCATTCGGGATGCCAAAAAGACCCGATCACCCGTCAAAAGCGATCAATAGCAAGGACATGCCATGAAAACGCCCATTCTCCCTGCCCTGTTGCTGGCAATCGCCGCTGCGCCCGCCCTTGCGGCACCGCCAAAGCCCCTTCCTGCGCCGGTGGTCAAGGTCGCCGGGCGGACGGCCACGATTGCCCTTGCCTATCGCACTGCCGACAAGCTGATATGGGTCTCCTCAACCCGGATGATGGATGCCACGCCGTTCATGTTTCAGGCGCTGGAGATAAAGCCGCGCGCCGCCGCAGACGGCAGTGATCTGGCGATCTTCACCTACAAGGCAGACCGCGCAGGCTCGGCCAAACTGAGTTTCGGGCTGGTGCCGCCGGGCAAGATGCTGATCGGTCCGCCCATGCTCGTCTACCACGGCCCGGTGGCGCGCCGCTTTACCGCACAGGTGACCGCCAAATAGCCGGCGCGCTGGCTGATCCGCCGCACCGCCCATGATTTTCAGGCCATGTTTTTCAGGCCCTGATTTTCAGGACATGTCTTTCAGCGCAAGTTTTGTTGGGGCGGCGGCGGCGCCTGTCCGGAATCGCGGACCCATCCCGTCTTGTAGATGTGGCGGCACTGCTGCCGACACGGGAAAACAGGCCATGGGCACCACTCAGTGATGTTGCGGGCCATGTGAACATTCATTGGGGAAATTCACCATGAAAATCGATTTATCTCATTTCATCACCAAGTGGAAAATCACGGCGCCCATCGCCATGATGGTCCTTGCGATCGGCCTGATCATGCCCGCGATTGCGCCGCTTTCCGCGCAAGGCGTCGCCGCCCCGGCCGGCAGCTATCGCCAGACTTGCCACGGCATTGCGTTCAGCGGCACGACGTTGAGCGCAACATGCGATGCACCGCCACCATCAGCCGCAATCGGTGCCATTCGGGCGGTGTTGAACGCCACCCTGCAGCTGGGCATCGACACGTCTGCATTCTCGAAGCTGGATGTCAGCCTGTGCAGGGCGGGGTCGGATATCTGGAACGGTTCAAACGGCCTATATTGCTACGGAAAGCCCGATCATTATCAAGGGCACGCGGTGCCCTTTGGCAGCTATGTGAACAGCTGCAAATATATGCAGGCATGGTCCGGCCAGCTTGATGCATGGTGCGCCAATACGAACGGCGATGTTAAGCACATAACCCTTGATCTGGGCCTGTGCGATCCTGCCAAATCGATCGACAATGTCGATGCGCAACTGGTCTGCTCGCCGAAAATAGGATCATCGTCCCAGGCCATCAAATCCACGGTCGATCCGCTTGCCGGGCAGAAATTCAACGCCAAGACAACGACGGGTGCCGGTGCCGCCTGGCAGAATCTGGTGCTGGCGGTTTACTCGCCAAAATGCAGCGATGCGATGTGCCTGGCTGACATCGCAACGCTGGCCCTGCAGATGCGCAACGATGCGGTCGCGCTGCAGGCAAGCCAGCCCAATGAATCGTCGCTGGCGATCCAGGGCACGATCAACAAGACCTATGGGAAAAAGTTCGAGCAGGCGGTGAGTAACTCCACCATCCGCGTGAACCCGAACGTATCCGTCGACACCTTCCTGCACGCGACGAAATGTTCGAATTTCCTCGGCCGTCCCAACCAGTATCTGTGCGAGACCCCGGTCGGGTACAATGTCTGCAAGGCCAACTACGCCAGCGGCGTCACCAAGGCATGCTATTCCCCCGGCTTGCCGCCCGTGAAGGCCGGTTCATAACCGCAAATCACGCCTGACGGCCCCGGCTGGCGTCAGGCTGAGGGATACGGAGACGATGCTGCCACGCAACTGTGGCAGCATCGTTTGCCGTTTTGCATGGCCCTGCCATCTCGATTGGATCCGCCCCGGTTATTCGCTGCCGTGGCGGGCCAGCCTGGCGGTGGGGAGGATGAAGCGCTGGCCGGCGGGGGTTTGGCCGATATGGGTGGCCACGCCGTAGGTTTGCGCGATCAGCGCTTCGGTGAGGACGGTTTCCGGCGGGCCGTGGGCGATCACACGGCCCTCGCGCAGCAGCAATATCTGATCGGCGACGCGTGCGGCGTGGTTCAGATCGTGCAGCACCACCACGACCCCTGCCCCCGCAGCGGCAACCCCGCGCAGGCAATCCAGCCCGTCAAGCTGATGCGCAGGATCGAGGTTGGCGAGCGGCTCATCCGCCAGCAGCCATTCCGGCTCGCCCGCCAGCACGCGCGCCAGCAGCACCCGGGCGCGCTCGCCGCCGGACAGGGTGTTGACGTGGCGATCCGCAAAGCGCGCCACATCTGTCGTCGCCATCGCCTGCGCGACGGCCGCGTGATCTGCCGCCGTCTCACCCCAGCGCCCCCGATGCGGGAACCGGCCCAGCGCCACCAGCGTGCGGACATCGATATCCCAGTGGACATCGGCGCTCTGCGGCAGGAAGCCGATCCGGCGGGCGAGATCGCGACGGTCCAGCCGGGTGCGCGGCACCCCGCTCAACAGCACCTCACCTGAATCGGCAGCGCGCAGCCCGGCAAGGCAGGCCAGCAGCGTCGATTTGCCCGCGCCATTGGGGCCAAGCACCACCGTCACCTGCCCCGGCGCAAAGATCGCGCTGACAGTGTCGAGGATCGCGGCACCGCCCAGCGTCAGCGACAGCGCATGCGCGGCGAGGGACGGCGCGCTGGCCGTCATGCCAGTTCGCGCCGCATCTTGAGCAGCAGCGCGAGGAAAAACGGCCCGCCCAACATCGACATCGCAATCCCCAGCCGCAATTCGCTCACCATCGGCACTGCGCGCACCACGCTGTCAGCGAGCAACAACAGCAGCGCCCCGCCAAGCGCCGACGGGAGCAGCACCGCCGATGGCCGGTGCCCCGCGAACGGGCGCACCAGATGCGGCACCATCAGCCCGACAAAGCCGATCACCCCTGCGGTCGCCACCGACGCGCCAACGCACAGCCCCACGCCCAGCACGATCATCACCTGTAACCGCAGCGGATCGACCCCCATCGATCGCGCCGCGCTTTCGCCCAGTGTCAGCGTGTCGAGCGCCCGGCCCGTCATCGCCAGCAACCCCGCGCCCAGCACCGTGATCGGCAGCGCAATCCACACATCATGCCAGCTGCGATCGGTGAGCGCCCCCATCAGCCATGTCACAATCTCTGCCGTCGCGAACGGCGTTGGCGCCAGGCTGATCGCCAGCGCGGTAAGCGACCCCGCCACGCTGGACAGGATCACCCCCGCCAGCGTGAACACGATCATGCTGGCGGATCGCCCGACCAGCAGCGCGAGCAGCGCCATCGATGCCGCCGCCCCGGTCAATGCCAGCAGCGGCAACAGCCATGCCTGCGCCGCAAAGCCGAAATAGAGCGAGATCACTGCCCCCAATGCCGCCCCGGATGAGACGCCAAACAGCCCCGGATCAGCCAGCGGATTGCGCAGATAGCCCTGCATCGCCGCGCCCGACAGGCCAAGCCCGGCCCCCACCACCGCCGCCAGCACGGCGCGCGGCAGCCGCAATTCCACGACGATCAGCCAGCGCGGATCGTCGCCGCCCCAAACGCCCCACGGCACCCACACCTTGCCGGCGATCACCGACAACAGCATCGCCGCGCCAATGCCCGCACACAGGATGAGGTTGAGGCGAAGCGCGCGGCTCACAGCGATCGCCTTATCGCGGCCAGCCGGTCCATCACATCGATGATTGTCGGGCCGCCACAGAATAACAGCCGTTCGGGAAAGTCGCGGACCGCGATCCGGTCGCGCAGCCGGCGCATCACCGGGTGGCCGAGCAGCCGATCGTCATGATCGGGATCGCCCGCCGTCAGCAGCACGCGCGGGGGCTTCGCGACCAGATATTCGATCGGCAGCACATCCCAGTTCTTCAGCCCGTAAGCCGCGCCCAGATTGGCAAAGCCGCTCGCCCGCAGCATCTCATCAGGCAGCGTCCCGCTCGCCGGCACCAGCCCGCCGCCTTGCCAGATGAGAGCAGGCACCGGCGGCTCGCGCGTTGCTGGCCGCGCGCGTCGCACTGCCGCCGCGATCGAATCGGCCAGTTTGGCCCCGCGTGCGCGCTGCCCAACTGCATCTGCAATCGTGCGGACCTGATCGGCGCTTTCCGCCAGGCTTTGCGGCAGCGGCAGTTCAAGCACGCGGACGCGCAGTTGCGCCAGCGCGGCGGCGGTCGCGGGGGGCAGCGTACCGCTGAGCAACACCAGATCGGGGCGCAGCGCCACGATTTCCTCGGCCGTGCCCGATGTCGCGCGAAACCGCCGGGCGACGTTGATCGGGATCGATGTCGCCCGCGGGTCTTGCGAATAATGGCTGATCGCGGCGATCTGCGCCGGATCGGCCACGCGCATCAGCACAGCGTCGATGCACGGGTTGATCGAGACGATCCGCATCACCCGCCCAGCCTGATTGGCGGGTGCAGGGGCCACCGCCCCGCACCCACCGACCAGAAGGGCCAGCGACAGGATCGCTGCCCGGATCAATAGCGCACCCGCACCCCGACATAGGCGGCACGGCCCGGCGAGCCGAACTGCGGCACCGTTTCATACCGCTCGTCAAACAGGTTCTCGATCCGCCCATACACCTCTGCCTGGTCGAACAGCGGGAAGGACGCGCGAATATCCGCCAGCACATAGCCCGGGATGCGCCGGGTGTTCGCCGCGTTGTCGAAACTCCGCCCAACCGAGGTCACTGTCGCGCCCGTCGACAGCCCAAAGGCCCATTGATAATCAACCGATGCATTCACGCTCTGGCTCGGGCGGCGCACCAGGCGCCGGCCAAAGCTTGCGCTGCCGGTCGAGCGGTTCTGCGCGTCGAGATAGGTGTAGTTGGCCTGAAACTGCAGCGCCTCCACCGGGCGCAGCTTCAGGCTCAGTTCGGCGCCCTGCGATACGGCGCGACGGACATTGTTGTACGTGCCGAACGGGCGGTTGACGCAGATGCCGGTCTGGACCGGGCACGAGATGAAATCGATCAGGTCGGTGGAGTTGCGATGGAAATAGGTCGCGCTTGCCTCCACCGCGCCGCCCAGCGCGCGCTGGGTGATCCCGGCGTCCCAGCCCCTGGCCCGCTCTGGCCGCAGCAGCTGGTTGCCGAAATCGCTTTGCAGCTGGAAGAGCGATGGCGCCTTGAAGCCCTCGCTATAGCTGGCGCGGAACGTCGTCGCCCCGTTGTTGGGCGAGTAAACGCCGCTCGCGGCAAAGGTGGTGGCACCGCCAAAGCGATCATGATCGTCATGTCGCACCCCGCCAGTAACGCTAAGGTTGGTGAGCGGTGTGACGACGACCTGGCCATAGATGCTGTCCAGCCGCGCGCGACCGACCGTCAGCGGCCCGCCAAAACTGGTGGTATTGAACCGCGATGTCTCCCGCTCAAGCCCGAAGGTCGCCTGCACCGCATCGCTCACATCAGCCACCCCCTGATATTCGATCCGCTCGTTACGGCCCTTGCCGGCAAAGGTTACCACGGGGGCGCCCGCCGGATCCTCGTTACGGCGCGTGGTATCGGTATAGGCATAGCCGAAGCGGTTGCGGAACCGCCCGTCGAACAGCGCGACATTGCCGCCCAGATAGCCGACGAATTCGCGGGTATAGCTCACCTCGCGCGTGTCGCCGAACGCGAAGCTGGGCGGTGCGAAACCGTCAATCCCGACGCGCCCATCGGAGTAATATCCGCGCGCATCGAGCGAGATATCGCTGGTAATCGCCAGGTTCAGGTTCAGGTTCGCACCGTAATTGCGATAACCGTCGCGTTCACGCCCGCCACGCGCCTCGCTGAACGCCGAAATGCCGTCGCTGGTGAAATAACCGCCCCCGCCGCTGATCGATAGCGGCCCGGCCTTGCCCGCCACATTGCCGACCACCTGGCCCTGGTTGCGATAGCCATATTCGCCGCGCAGGTTGACCGTCAGCTGTTCGGTAGGCTTGGTGGTGATCAGGTTGATGACGCCGCCGATCGCCTGGCTGCCCCACAGCACCGATGATGGGCCGCGCAACACCTCCACCCGGTCGATATTGCCGACCAGCAGATTGCCGAAATTGAAGCCGCCGCCAGGTGACGACGGATCGTTCAGCTTTACCCCGTCGATCAGCGCGACGGTCTGGTCGCTTTCGGCACCGCGGATGAACACCGATGTCGTACCGCCGATACCGCCGTTGCGCGCGACGCTGAGGCCGGGCACTTCGCGCAGGATATCGGTCAGGATCGCGGTCTGGCGGGTCTTCAGCGTGTCGGCGTCGATGACGGTTACCGACTGGCCAATGCGAGACAGGGGTTCGGGCGCGCGATTGGCGGTGATGACGATATCGTCGTCCCGGTCAGCGGGCGGCGGGGCTGCATCCTCTGCCAAGGCAGGGGCGGCGACAGCGAACGATACGACAGAAAAGATAAGTGAAAAATGCAGGCGCAACATGGGTTTTCTCCCTCGACCAATACCAAGGGGCGAGCGCGCACAGGCACCACCGAGTCACGGCAGGGAAACCCCCACACGCGCCACCCCGACTGATGTCGTCACACGAGGAAAAACCTCGATCGCGCTGAACACCCCGTCCGCGCAAAGGACCGACTGCATCAGGCAGGTCTCCTGGCTCCCGGGTCATCATGCTCGCCCCACCTTCCCGGATGCAGATGCATCCAGTGGCATTTCAGGGCGACCACTCACCGGTCACAGTTGCGGGGACAGCCACGGTTTGCAGGGATAGCCCCTGTTTCCGCGTTCCCTATTATTCCCCTTTCGGGGAACCTGACGCAGCGCCGCATTATGCCGGGGATCGGCAACAGGCAAGCGCAATGACGATTTCCACGCTGCCCGATCAACGCTAAGCCGGTGCAACAAGCTGGGTAATTGTGTGGGGGGAGCGCCAATGATGCAGGATCAGTCAAGCGCCGCGCCTGACCCCGATGCCGATTGGGGGCTGCCCGGCTGGACCTATACCGATCCCGATTTCTACGCTGCCGAGATTGCCCGCATCATCCGCCCATCCTGGCAGATCGTGTGCCACCAGAGCGACCTGACCACCCCCGGCACGTGGCGATCAATCGACTATGCCGGTGAAAGCGTCATCGTGGTGCGCGGTGAGGACATGGCGGTGCGCGCCTTCACCAATGTCTGCCGCCACCGCGCGATGCGCCTGCTGGAGGGCAGCGGGGGGTGCGCGAAAAAGCTCATCTGCCCTTATCACGCCTGGAGCTATGAACTCGACGGCAGCCTGACGGGCGTGCCCGCGAGCGCCGATTACCCGATGCTCGACAAGCGCGGCCAGGGCCTTGCCCCGGTGGGCGTGGAGATATGGCAGGGCTTTGTGTTCGTGCGGCTGACCGACGATGGCGGGCCCGGCGTTGCGGCGATGATGGCCCCTTATGCGCACGAGATCGCGCCCTACCGGTTTGAGGATCTGCGGACGATCACCCCCGCTTATACCCGCGACCGTGCGGCGAACTGGAAGAATATCGGCGACAATTATTCCGACGGGCTGCACATCCCCGTCGCCCATCCGGGGCTGACCCGACTGTTCGGCAAAAGCTATGCGATCGAGGCGCAGCCCTTTGTCGACAAAATGTCCGGCCTGCTGGTCGACAAGCCATCGGCCGACCCATGGGAGCGATTCTACCAGCGCCATCTGCCGCCAGCGGCGCATCTGCCAGCGGCGAACCAACGGCTGTGGCTCTACTATAAATTATGGCCGAACACTGCCTTTGATCTCTACCCGGACCAGGTCGATTTCATGCAGTGGCTACCGATCAGCCCGACCCAATCGGTGCTGCGGATGATGGCGTTCGCGCTGCCCGATGCGCGCCGCGAGATGAAGCTGGTGCGCTACGCCAATGATCGCATCAACCGCCATGTGAATGCCGAGGACACCTGGCTGATCACCCGCGTGCAGGCGGGCATGGCGTCGGAAAGCTTCACCGTGGGGCCGATCGGGCGGAGCGAAGTGTGTTTGCGCAGCTTTGCGGCGAAGATTCGGGCGGCGATCCCGGAGGCGCGGCTCCATCATGCGCCTGCGCCCGGGTGGGGCGGGCGGCTGCGGGGGGCGCGGGGCTAGCCTCACCAGCCAAAGAAAACGGCCTTTGCCGGGGACGCGCTGTGGCCCGGAGCGATGGGATCGCGCGGTCCGGGTCGAGCATGAAAGCAAACGCCCCGCACCCCTCGACAATCCCCGCCCGCCACGGCACCACCAACCGCATGACGAAACGATACGACGCCCTCATCATCGGCGGTGGGCATAACGGCCTGGTATGCGCCTTTTACCTCGCCCGGGCCGGGTTGAAGGTGCGCGTGCTCGAACGCCGGGATATCATCGGCGGGGCGTGCGTGACGGAGGAGTTTCACCCCGGCTTCCGCAATTCCACCGCCAGTTACACCGTCAGCCTGCTGCGCCCGCAGGTGATTGCCGACATGAAGCTGCACGATCGCGGCTTTCGCATCATCGAGCGCACGATCAGCAATTTCTTCCCCTTTCCCGATACCTATTTGAAGCTGGGCGGCGGCACGGCGCGGACTCAGGCGGAATTTGCGCGCTTCTCAACGAAAGATGCCGATACCTTCCCGGCCTACGAAGCCGCACTGGAACGCGTGGCGGAGGTGCTGCGGGATTTGTCGTTGAAAACCCCGCCCAATGCCGGGGGCGGCATCGCCGCACTCCTCAGCGCCGCCGCGCAGGGGCGCAAGTTGGCGGGCATGAGCGTGGACGCGCAGGCCGATGTGCTCGACATGTTCACCAAGAGCGCGCGCGATTTCCTCGATGGTTGGTATGAGGACGATCACGTCAAGACCGCCTTCGCGTTCGACGCGGTCGTCGGCAATTATGCGGGCGTCAGCACGCCCGGCTCCGCCTATGTGCTGCTGCACCATGTGTTTGGCGAAGTGAACGGCAAAAAGGGCGCCTGGGGCCATTCGGTGGGCGGCATGGGGGCGATCACCACCGCGATGGCGGCGGCATGTGCGGAGCACGGCGTGGAGATCAGCCTGGAATCGCCCGTCGCGCAGGTGCTGGTGGACGGCAACAGAGCCGTCGGCGTGCGGCTGGAATCGGGCGAGGAGATCGCCGCAGACATTATCGCCGCCAATGTTGGCCCCGCCCTGCTGTACCGCCAGCTGATCGCGGGGAGCGACCTGAAGCCCGATTTCAAGCGCCGCATTGATAATTTCAAAACCGGATCGGGCACGTTCCGGATGAATGTCGCGCTGTCCGAACTGCCCGATTTCACCGTCCTGCCGGGCAAGGAAAAGGCTGAGCACCACACCGCCGGGATCATCATCGCGCCGGGCATGGATTATATGGACCAGGCCTATGACGATGCCCGCGCGTTCGGCTGGTCGAAAGCGCCGATTGTCGAGATGAAACTGCCCTCCACCGTCGACGATTCGCTCGCACCGCCCGGCTTGCATGTCGCCAGCCTGTTCTGCCAGCAATTCGCGCCCGAACTGCCGGATGGCCGAAGCTGGGACGATGAGCGCGAGGCAGCCGCTGACCACATTATCGATTGCGTGACGCAGCACGCGCCCAATTTCCGCGCGAGCATCATCGCGCGGCAAATCCACTCCCCGCTCGATCTGGAACGCAAATTCGGGCTGATCGGCGGTGATATCTTTCATGGGCGGATGAGCCTGGACCAGCTTTGGGCGGCGCGGCCCGTGCTGGGGCATGGCGATTACCGGAGCCCCATTGCCGGGCTATATATGTGCGGCTCTGGCACGCATCCCGGTGGCGGGGTGACAGGCGCGCCGGGGCACAATGCCGCGCATGAAATTTTGAAGGACCGCAGCCTGCTAGGCCGGTTGTTCCGCAAGCGGGCGACGGCGTAGCGCGATCCAGTAAAGCGGCAGCGCCGTCAGCATCAGGGCGATGCTGAGCAACAGCGCCTCCATCCCCGATCCCCACAACACCCAGGCCGAAAACGCCATGCCGATGGCAGCGAGCGGGCGGACGATGCCGAACGCCCATGCCGCGGCGCACGCACCGAAATAGAACCACACCGTCGCCGCCGTCGTCAGCTGCAGCATGAAAGTGAGCACGTCGACAAGGCCCGGGATCGCGCCCGACAATACCAACGCGCTGGCAACCGCGCTCGACAACAGCATCGCGATGATCGGCACGTCCCGGTCTGTCGTCCGGCCCAGGATGGCGGGCAGGATGCCGGCGCGCGCCATCCCCAGCGGCAGCTCCCCCTGCATCAGCACCCAGCCATTCAGGCAACCAATCGCGGAGATGGAGGCAAAGGCGGCGATGACCAGCCCAGCGCCACGCCCCCAGAAGTTTTCGACAAACATCGCGATGGGCGCGTCGGACGCGGCAACCATCGCTTCGGGCAGCGCGAGGACGATGCCGTTGCACAGGATGATGTACAAAATGCCGGTCAACAATGTGCCGACCAGCGTGGCGCGCAGCACGTTGCGGGCGGGATCGCGGACGCGCTCTGCGGCCAGCGACGCGCATTCAAAACCAACCAGCGGGAAAAAGGCCAGCGTAAGCACCATCGTGAACTTTGTTGCATCAAACGGCGTGTGCGGGTTGGCGGAAAAGCGCGCCGGATCGACCATGGCCAGCCCGGCAAGAATCGCGGCGACCGCCACCAGCGGCAGCAGTTTCAGCACCGTCGTCAGCACCTGAAACCGGCCAGCGCCCTTTGCCCCGCCAAAATTGAGCGCGGTGAGTGCCCAGATCAATGCCGTCGCCGCAATCGCGGTGGCGAGCGGCGTGGCGGTGAGCGCGGGGACGAACTGCGCGCCGTACCGCACTGCCGTAAGCGCGATAATCGCATTGGCGGAACAGATGCCGACCCAATAGCTCCAGCCAACCAGCAGCCCCGGCAACGGCCCCAGCCCCTGCGCCACGATGGCAACCGTGCCGGTCGCTTGCGGGTGGGCAGCGGTAAGGCGGGAGAGGACATAGGCCAGCAACAACGCACCCGGAATCGCGACGAGCCATGCGGCCGCCCCCGTCCAGCCAAATGGCGCCAGTTGGGCTGGCTGGACAAAGATGCCCGCGCCAATCATCCCGCCAACCACCAGCGCGGTTGCGGTCCAGAATCCAAATGGCCGTGTCTGCGTCGTCATTGGCATGTCCCCCAAGCGCGTCACGACAGAAAAGCAGGTTTGCCGGGTCAGCGATAGCCCGTCCGCCGGGGCGCTCTCAGCGCCAGGCCGCGACGCCCGCCGGGGGTAACAGGCTGTCGCCCAGCACCAGCGCCCCGGTGGCGATCCCCGCCAGGTCGATCGCGTCAGGCCCGTAATTGAACGCGAACGTCACATCGCCCGCGCGGCGCAGGCGCAGGTCGGCGGGCAGATCAACGGTCGCCAACCCCGCCTCACCCGCCATGCGAGTGAATAGACGGGCCAGCAATGCCGCATCAGGCCATGCCGCCAGATAGCGCAGCGCGCCGCTGGCATACACCACGCCGCGCCCGTCGATCAGCTGCTCTTCCGGCACCAGGGCCGTCTCGACATGCTCGAACCAGCGCGTCACCGCAAAGCCATCGCCAAGCTCTGCCAGCCCCTCGCGCAGCGATTCCACGCGGGGGATGGTGATGGGGATTGCCGCGCGCAGATTGCCCGGCGGCAGGCCGTCTGGAATCTGGAAATCCTCCGTCCGGCTGCCGCTGCGCGGGCCGAACAGCACGGGCACGCCAAGCGCCGACAGTTGCGCAACCAGATCAGCCCCCACGATCGGCAAAGACGGTGCAACCACCATCGCATAGCCATCCAGCGGGGCATTGGCGGGCAGGATATCGACATCCAGACCCAGCCGCCGCAGCGCGACATAAAAGCCAAACACCAGTTCCATATAGCGAAAGCTGCGCCCCTGTGGCTGCGCCTCGAACAGCCAGGCGGCTTCGTAGGAAAACAGCAGCGCCACCGATTTTGGCGGCGGCCCCAGATCGCCCAGCGCCACCAGATCACCCGCCGCCGCCCGCGCTTCATGCGCGCCGATATCATCAACGCTGTCAGGGCGGAGCAGCCCGGCGTGATGCATTTCCTGCCCGAACGGGGCCTGCCGCCAGCGGAAATAGCTGACCAGTTCGGCCCCGTGTGCCGCCGCTTCCAGCGTCCATAGCCGCACCATGCCGGGCAGTGGTGCCGGGTTGTGCGCGGCCCAGTTTACCGGACCGGGCTGTTGTTCCATCACCCACCAGCGGCCCCCGGCGCAGCCACGATAGAGATCATGGTGGAACGCGGCGATATCAGGGTGTCCGGCCCGCGCGTAACGAAGCTTTTCGTTCGCACTGAACCAGAATTGTTCAAGGAAACCGATGGGGTAGCTATCCCATGTCGCCACATCCAGATCATGCGAAACGGCGTGATGATCGAACTGGTCGAAGAACCCCATATAGTTATGCACCACATCGCGCCCCGGCGATGAGCTGCGCAGGATTTCCACCTGCAGCCGGTTGAAGCTGACCACCTCGTCAGAGGCGAACCGACGATAGTCGAGAATATGGGCGGGGTTGGCTTCGGTAACGGTCAGGTTGGGCGGATCGATTTCGGCAAAGGTCCGGTATTCCATGCTCCAGAACACATTGCCCCAGGCGGTGTTGAGCGCGGCCACGTCGTCATATCGGGCGGCGAGCCAACGGCGAAAGCCCTGCGCTGCGCTGTCCGAGTAACTGACAATGGTATCGTGGCAGCCATATTCATTGTCCGTCTGCCACGCGACGATGCCCGGATGAGTGCCGTATCGTTCGGCAAGCGCGGTGGTGATCCGGGCGCATTCCCCGCGATAACCAAGGTGCGAAAAACAGTAATGCCGCCGCGATCCAAACCGCCGCTCGCGCGCCTGTGCATCCACCGCGATCATATCCGGCATCTTGTCGACCAGCCATTTCGGCGGCGTGGCGGTAGGCGTGCCCAGGATGATGCCTAGCCCCGCTGCGTGCAGGGTATCGATCGCACGGTCGAGCCAACCCCAGTCATAGCGCCAGGGCTGTGGCTCGATACGGCTCCATGCGAATTCGCCGATCCGCACGCGGGTGAGGCCCATTTCGACCATCCGGCGAGCATCATCGGCCCAGAAGCTTTCGGGCCAATGTTCGGGATAATAGCAACAGCCCAGGCGCATCATTGGCCAATATCCATGCGTTCGAGATGGACGAGATGGGCTGTGGCCGGGCGGGCGAGCGGCAGCACGAGGCCCGCCTGCCCCAGCATCCGCCCGCTGAGCGCCCCAATCACCGGATCCACGCCATCGGCCAGCGCAAAGGTGACGAGATACCGCCGGTCAGGATCAAGCCCGGGAAAACGCACGGGTGCGGCATTATAATCGCCCGCCAAATCCGTGCGGGCAACCAACGCGAGCGCACGGCCCTGATGCTCGATCATCGAGCCGAACAGGCCGGGCTCGGCAAACACCAGCTCGCGCATTCGCCCGTGGTGCAGAATGTCGCGGTGATCCTTGTAGCATTGGATGTGCGTCGCCAGCACCGCGCGATCAGCCTCGCTCATCGCCCCCGGATCAGCCTCCACCCCCATATGCCCGAACATTGCGACCTTTGCGCGGAACGCCATGGTCAGCATCCGCCCGGTGATCGGGTTGGGGCTGGGGCCGACATGGTTGCCCATCACCTCCGGCGGCAGGAACAGGCTCCACGCGCGGTTGATCCGCAGCCTGTCGATCGCGTCGTTGTTATCGCTGGGCCATACCCGGTGGCAGCGGCTGAGCATCGCATAATCGATCCGCCCGCCGCCGCTGGCGCAGCTTTCAATCTCGACATCAGGGTGAACGCTACGCAGAGCATCGATCAGGCCGTGCAGCGCCACCGTCTGCGCATAGCCCGCGCCGTCATTGGGGAAGAGATCGCGGTTGTGATCCCATTTCAGATAGGCAATCCGGTGCGCCGACAGCAAGCGGTGAAGCACGCCGAACACATGTTCGGCAACCGGGGTGCGGGTAAGATCAAGCACCAGCTGGTGGCGCTGGGTTGGCCGGTCCGCCCCGGTGCGGTGCAGGCACCAATCGGGATGCGCGCGGTATAGATCGCTGTCCGGGCTGATCATCTCAGGTTCCGCCCACAGCCCGAAATCCATGCCGAGTGTACCGACATGGTCGATCAGCGGCCCGAGCCCATGGGGAAAGCGCTGCGGATCGGGGGTCCAGTCGCCCAGGCTTGTCCGGTCGTCACGACGCCCCGAAAACCAGCCATCATCAACGACAAAGCGTTCGGCACCGATCGCCTGCCCGGCTTCGGCCAGCTGCCGCAATCGCGCCTCATCCATATCGAAAGCCACCGCTTCCCAGCTGTTCAGGTGCACGCGGCGGGCGGGCCAATCGGCGCGACCGGGCAACACATCGCGGCGAAGATGGGTATGGAGCGCGTGGCGCACCGCGTTTCGGCCGCCATCAACAATCGCCATCACCGCATCGGGCGTGGGGAAGCTGTCGCCCGGCGCGACGATGATTTCGCCCGCATCCAGCCGCGCCGCCATCTGGACGATCGCGCCATCGGCATCGCGCTCGATGCTCATCTCATGGTCGCCGCTCCAGGCGAGGTGCAGCGCGATTGCCAGCCCGTGATCAGCCCCAAATGGTGCGTCATGCACCAACAGCCAGTTCGCGCCACCAAAGCCAGGCCGCCCGCCGCGCGATTCTCCGCCGCTGCGACCATGGGGGATTGGCGCGGTTGCCGCCTGCATCTCCCCTGCCCAGCGCCCGTGAAAGCGCGTGGCGTGCGTCGCCCAACCGGGCAGCGGCACCGCGATGCTTGCCAGCCGGTCAACCACCAGCGGCGCAGCGCCCAGATTGTCGATCGTGGTACGCGCACGCACCACATCGCCCGCGCTTATCACCCAATCGATCGTCACGCGCACCCCGGCAGCCGGATCGTGCAGCACGATATGTGCCGATCGATCCGCCACCAACGATCCCTCACCCAGCACCAAATCAACGGGCAACAACCCATGGCCCCGCCGCACCGCCAGCGCTGGCTGGCCCGCATAGCCCCGCCCCGCCTGTGGCCAGACCGTCGCCAGTTGCGGCGCATCGGGCTGCGATCCGTGCCGCCTGGGCTGAAGCGCGGTTTCCAGCGCGTGCAGATCCTCATCAACGGGCAGCTTGCCGCCGGCATAGAGCAGCGCCAGGGGACCACCGCCCGCCGTGCCGAACACAATCGTGACGGTGTCGCCATCGATACGCGAGGGGGTTGATCTCATTCGCCGATCCTTGCCGCAGCCTTGCTTGCGCGCAAGGGATGACGGCTTATGGTCGGCACAAAATAAGCGGGGGGGATAGTGTTTTGCCGGGCATGGCCACCAATAACGGGCTTCAGATGGGCGTCGCGGTGCTGCTGCTCGCCGCGATTGCGCTGGCGACGTGGCTGAAGGTGCGGCGCGCGCGCCATGATGGCAGCGAGAAGGACGTGTATCTAGCAAGCGGTGGCCTTAGCTGGGTGTTCGTGGCGGGCTCCATCACGCTCACCAATTTGTCGACCGACCAATTGGTGGGGA
>JBBQDD010000017.1:0-18567 GCA_038319335.1 Sphingomonadales bacterium | reverse complement strand
CTGGTCAGCGGCGTCCAGCCGAACTGCAATTCGCCCCAATAGGCCCAGATCGATATCTGCGCCTGCGCCGATAGCTGGATGAGGAACAGCACCGCCAGGCACGCAAAAACAAACGGCGTCTTTGCCATCTGGAGCAGCGCGCCGAGCGGATTGGCGCGGCGAATATCGAAGGCGCGTCGGCGGTCTGGCGGCAGGGTTTCCTGCAGCAGGAACAGCCCGGCCACCACCCCCGCCAGCGCAAGCCCCGATGCAATCATGAAGGGAATCCGCGTTCCCCATTCACCCGCCAATCCCCCGACCGCCGGCCCCAGCACATATCCGGCCGCCCCTGCGCCGCCCAGCATGCCAAATGCCGCGCCGCGCCGATCGACCGGGATCCGGTCTGCAATGCAGGAATTGGATGCGGCCCAGGTCGCCCCCATGATGCCCGACATGATCCGCCCCGCGACCAGCCAGCCCAGCGTCGGTGCCAGCGCCATCACCGCATAATCGATGCCCAGCAGGAACAGCGTGACGAGCAGGACGGGCCGCCTGCCGAACCGGTCGCTCAAGCCGCCGATGATGGGTGCGAAAAGAAACTGCATGCCGGCATAGGCAAATAGCAGCAGGCCGCCAATTTCGGCGGCATGCTCGATATTGGTACGGGCGATTTCCCGGATCAGATTGGGGGTGACGGGCAGGATCAACCCCAACCCCAGCATGTCGACAAAAACGATGAACCCAACCATCGCCAGAATCGGCGCGTTGTTATCCTTCATCGTCCCCCCTCCCTTTGCGCCCTTGCCGGGTCTGTCGCGTGGCGCGTTGTGCCCGCGAACGCCCCGACATGGAAAGAGCCAAAGCGGCTGCCCGCGCAAGTTTTGCCGGCGGCAGTGGAAGTGCGGCGTTGCCAACCGCCGATCAGGTCGCTGGCGGGGTGCGGCGCGAACGGGTCATTTCTGAATTATTATAACTATAGCCATCTATAATTCGTAACTAAATTACGTTCTAAGGCTTGACAGACAAATTTTCCAACTCTAGCAGCGCCGCTCGCACAACATGGTTGTTCCCTGTATGGCGGCGAAAACGTGAGGACGTGTGATGAGTGAGAAATCCGGAGCCGATATCCTGATCGAGGCGCTGTGCGATCTCGGTGTGGAGGTCGTATTCGGCTATCCTGGCGGCGCGGTGCTGCCCATTTATGACGCGCTGTTCCGCCATAATGCCAAGGTCGAAAAGACAAACGGCCAAAATGGCAAGGGCGGCGGGATCAAGCATATCCTGGTGCGCCACGAACAGGCAGCCACTCATGCGGCAGAGGGCTATGCCCGCTCCACCGGCAAGCCGGGCGTCGTGCTGGTCACCTCCGGGCCGGGGGCAACCAACGCGGTTACCGGCATCACCGATGCGTTGATGGATTCCATTCCCATGGTGGTGATCACCGGGCAGGTGCCCACTGCGCTGATCGGCACCGATGCGTTCCAGGAAGCCGATACCGTCGGCATCACGCGCCACTGCACCAAGCATAATTACCTGGTGAAGGATCCCGCCAAGCTAGGCCCGGTGATCCATGAAGCCTTTCACATCGCCACCACTGGCCGCCCCGGGCCGGTTGTTGTCGATATTCCCAAGGACGTTCAGGTCGCCGTGGCGCGCTACACCCGGCCCGGCCCGATCAAGCACAAAACCTATCGTCCCCAGATCAAGCCTGATCTGGCGGCGATCGAACAGCTGGTCGATCTGCTCGCGGCGGCGGAGCGGCCGATTTTCTATACCGGTGGCGGCATCATCAATTCAGGCCCGGCGGCGAGCCAGCTGCTGCGCGAACTGGCTCGGATGACGGGCGCGCCGGTAACATCCACGCTGATGGGGCTGGGCGCGTTTCCGGCATCGTCGGAACAGTGGCTTGGCATGCTGGGCATGCACGGCACCTATGAAGCGAATTGGGCGATGAACCAGGCCGATCTGATCATCGCGATGGGCGCGCGCTTTGATGACCGGGTGACCGGGCGGCTGGATGCGTTCAGCCCGCATTCGCGCAAGGCGCATATCGATATCGATCGCAGCAGCGTGAACAAGACGGTGCGGGTCGACCTGCCGATTATCGCCGATATCGGCCATGCGCTGGAGGCGATGATCCGCGTGTACAAGGCGCGCCAGCACCCCAAGCCCGATCTGACCGAGTGGTGGCAGCGGATCGCGGGCTGGCGGGCGAAAAACAGCCTGGGCTTTGCCGATTCCGCAACCGAGATCATGCCGCAACGCGCGATCAGGGCATTGTGGGAGGCGACGCATAAAGAATCGCCGATCATCACCACCGAAGTTGGCCAGCACCAGATGTGGGCCGCCCAGCATTTCGATTTCGAGCTGCCCAACAAATGGCTGACAAGCGGCGGGCTGGGGACGATGGGATATGGCTTGCCTGCCGCGATTGGCGCGCAGCTGGGCCATCCGAACGCGCTGGTGATCGATATTGCGGGCGAGGCGTCGATCCAGATGAACATCCAGGAACTCGCGACCGCCACGCAGTACCGGTTGCCGGTGAAGGTCTTCATCCTGAACAACCAGTATATGGGCATGGTCCGCCAGTGGCAGGAACTGACCTATGAAAGCCGCTACGCCGAAAGTTACAGCGATTCACTGCCCGATTTCGTGAAGCTGGCAGAGGCATATGGCTGGAAGGGCATATTGATCGAAAAGCCCGGCGAGCTTGAGCCCGGCATTGCCGATATGCTGGCTTATGACGGGCCGGTGCTGGTCGATTGCCGCGTGTCGCAATCCGCCAATTGCTTCCCGATGATCCCGTCGGGTGCCGCGCATACCGACATGATTCTGGCCGCCGATCAGGTGACCGGGGTGATGGACGACGAAGCCAAGGCGCTGGTGTGATGCATATTCCGCAGGAAAAGGTTGAGCGCCACACGCTGGCGGTGGTGGTGGATAACGAGCCGGGTATTCTGGCGCGGATCGCCGGATTGTTCACCGCGCGCGGCTATAATATCGAGAGTCTGACGGTTAGCGAGATATCCGAAGACAAGGCGATCAGCCGGATCACCATCGTCACATCGGCCAGCCCGCCGGTGCTGGAACAGATCGTGGCACAGCTCGACCGGCTGGTGCCCGTCCACAAGGTCACCGATCTGACGGCGGCGGGCGCGCATGTTGAGCGCGAGCTTGCGCTGATCAAGGTCGCGGGCACCGGAGACCACCGGATTGAGGCGCTGCGGCTGGCCGATGTGTACCGGGCCCGCGTGGTTGATGCGACGACATCCAGCTTTGTGTTCGAAGTGACGGGCGGCCGCGAAAAGATCGACAAGTTTATCGAGCTGATGCGCGAAGTCGGCCTGATCGAGGTCGCACGCACCGGCATTGTCGCCATTTCGCGGGGCAAGACGGCGGCTTAGAATTCTGAAACAACCACCGACCAATCACCACAACCGTCATCCCCGTAAAAACGGGGATCTCCCGGTTCGGGCGTGCCGCCCTTGCCGCTTGAGATGCCAGCCTGCGCTGGCATGACGGCCATTTGAAAAGGGCATGAAATGAAAGTCTATTACGACAGCGACGCCGATCTGGAGCTGATCAAGGGCAAAAAGGTCGCCGTGGTCGGCTATGGCAGCCAGGGCCATGCCCATGCGCAGAATCTGCGCGACAGTGGCGTCACCGATGTTGCCATCGCGCTGCGCCCCGGTTCCGCCACCGCGAAAAAGGCGGAGGCGGCCGGGTTCAAGGTGATGTCAAACGCAGACGCTGCTGCCTGGGCCGATGTCACGATGATCCTGGCGCCGGACGAGCATCAGGCGGCGATCTACGCCGATGATCTGCACGCCAACCTGAAGCCGGGTGCCACGATTGCCTTTGCGCACGGCCTGAACGTCCATTTCGGGCTGATCGAGGCGCGGCCCGATCTCGACGTGATCATGATCGCGCCCAAGGGCCCCGGCCACACCGTGCGCAGCGAATATCAAAAGGGCGGCGGTGTGCCCTGCCTGATTGCGGTCGCGCAGGAAGCAGAAGGCGGCATAGGCAACGGCTATGCCAAGGCACTCGCGCTGTCCTATGCAAGCGCTGTTGGCGGCGGGCGCAGCGGCATCATCGAAACCACCTTCCGTGAGGAATGCGAAACCGATCTGTTCGGTGAACAGGCCGTGCTGTGCGGGGGCATCACCCACCTGATCCAGGCCGGTTTCGAAACGCTGGTGGAGGCAGGATATGCGCCTGAAATGGCCTATTTCGAATGCCTGCATGAGACCAAGCTGATCGTCGATCTGCTGTACGAAGGCGGCATTGCCAATATGCGCTATTCGATCAGCAACACGGCTGAATATGGCGACATCAAAACCGGCCCACGCATCATCACTGCAGAGACAAAGGCCGAGATGAAGCGCGTGCTGGCCGATATTCAGGCCGGGCGCTTCGTGAAGGATTTCGTCCTTGATAACCGCGCCGGGCAGCCCGAGCTGAAGGCATCGCGCAAGGCAGCGGCGGCCCACCCGATCGAAAAGGTAGGGGCGGAGCTGCGCGCGATGATGCCGTGGATTGGCGCGAACAAGCTGGTCGACAAGGCAAAGAACTGATCGCACCCGCCGGTGCGGCGCGAAATCGTGCACGTCGGCGTTGTTTTTTGGGCTATGGGGGACGCTTGCCGGACGGCGGGCGTCCTTTTTACCTTGGAGAGCTTTTCATGCGCACCATGCTGATCCTTGCAGGCGCTTTGGCCGCCACCCCATTGCTCGCGCAGACAGCGCCGCAGGTGCCGGGCACTGCCGATGTGACGCGCGTCACCGCCGGTTCCTACACCACCGATCCGGCCCATACGCTGGTCATGTTCGACGTGAACCATTTCGGGTTCAGCGATTATTTCGGGCTGTTCGGCGATGTCGCCGGCACGCTGGTGCTCGATCCGAAAAAGCCGGCAAATACAAAGCTCGACATCACCATTCCGGTCGCAAAGGTAACAACTGCGAACGCCAAGCTGACCGATCATCTGTTGCGCGCGGGCAAGGATGGCAAGAAACCCGATTTCTTCGGCCCCGCCCCCGCAGACGCCCGCTTTGTATCGACGCTGGTCAGCGTGAAGGGCAAAACCGCCCTGATCAGCGGCAATCTGACGCTCAATGGTGTGACGGCACCGGTTGTGCTGAATGCCCGCTTCACGGGTGCCGGCGTCAATCCGTACAACAAGCGCGAAACAATTGGCTTTACGGCCACCACCGCCATCAAGCGCAGCGTGTTTGGCCTTGCCACCGGCATTCCGCTGGTTGCGGATGATGTGGCGCTGAAAATCACGGTTGCCTTCGAAAAGACCGGTTGAGGCGCTTCATCAGCCGGTCGGGCTAAGCCATCCGCCTGTTTTGAGCGCGGGCAGTTGAGAGCCCCATTTGGCTGAAACCTGTTCGCGGCCTATCTGCCTGCCCTAACCGGGGCGCTTGTGTGACCTGAAGGCCATTTCTCTTTCCTCCATCAAGAACCAAAAAAGCGACCGATCATGTTGCCTAGCGCCGCCAGCAAATATCGCCCTTTTCCCCCGATCAACCTGCCCGATCGGCAATGGCCGTCGCGCACCATCACCACCGCGCCGCGCTGGCTGTCGACCGATTTGCGGGACGGCAACCAGGCGCTGATCGATCCGATGGATGCGGAAAAGAAAACCCGGATGTTCGATCTGCTGTGCAAGATCGGCATGAAGGAGATTGAGGTCGGTTTCCCCAGCGCGGGCGCGACCGACTATAATTTCATCGCAGGACTCGTCGCCGATGGGCGCATTCCCGCCGATGTGACGGTCCAGGTGCTCACCCAGTCGCGCCGCGACCTGATCGAGACGAGTTTTGAATCGTTGCGAGGCGCGCCGCGCGCGATCGTCCATTTGTATAACGCGGTCAGCCCGGCGTGGCGCAAGATCGTGTTCGGCATGACGCGTGACGAGGTGCGCGGCATTGCGGTGGAGGGCGCAAAAATCATGCGGGATTGCGCCGCTGCCCAGCCCGATACCGACTGGCATTTCGAATATAGCCCCGAAACCTTTTCCACCGCTGAACTCGATTTCTCGGTGGAGGTGTGCGCTGCGGTGATGGACGTACTGCGCCCGACACCCGATCGCCCGATCATCTTCAACCTGCCCGCCACGGTCGAATGCGCAACGCCCAACGTCTATGCCGATCAGATCGAATGGTTCGCGCGGCACATCCCCAATCGCGACAGCGTGGTGATATCGCTCCACACCCATAATGATCGCGGCACCGGCGTGGCGGCGGCTGAGCTGGGGATGATGGCAGGCGCAGACCGGGTGGAGGGCTGCCTGCTCGGCAATGGCGAGCGCACCGGCAATTGCGATCTCGTGACGGTTGCGCTGAACCTGTACACGCAGGGCATCGATCCCAAGCTCGACCTGTCGGACATTGATGAGGTTGTCCGAACGGTGGAATATTGCACCCATATCCCCATCCACCCGCGCACGCCCTATGCCGGCGATCTGGTGTTCACGGCGTTTTCGGGATCGCATCAGGACGCCATTAAAAAGGGGTTCGCCGCCCAATCGGCCCGCAACGACGCCTATTGGGAAGTACCCTATCTGCCGATCGACCCTGCCGATCTGGGGCGCAGTTATGAAGCCGTCATCCGCGTCAATTCTCAGTCCGGCAAGGGCGGCGTTGCCTGGGTGATCGAACAGGACAAGGGGCTGAAGCTGCCCAAGCGGTTGCAGGCCGATTTCAGCCGACACGTCCAGGCGCTGGCCGACGATGCGGGCCGCGAACTGAACGCCGCCGATATCTGGCAGCTGTTCGAGGCGACCTATCTGCCTGGCGCCACCGATCGCTTCGTGCTGCGCGATTATGAGGAAAGCGGCAGCGCGGGGCAGCGCGTGTTCGTTGGCCATGTCGCCATTGACGGGCAGGAACAATCGATCGCAGGGCGCGGCAACGGGCTTATCTCCGGTGTGATCGCCGCCCTTGGCGATGCGGGGGGCGCGGCGCTGGACGTGGTGGATTATAACGAACATGCGATCGGCCAGGGTGCCGATGCGCAGGCCGCCGCCTATGTCGAATGCCGCACGGCCGATGGGCGGACGGTTTTCGGGGTGGGCGTGGATAATGATATCGCCACCGCCAGCGTTCGCGCCGTGCTGAGCGCGGCCAACCGGGTGTAGCAGCGCGATCGCAGGCGCGAGGGCTTGGGCCCTGGGCCTTGGGTACGTCGCTCCGCTCCGGCATCCGCCGCGAGCGTCGCTGTGCCCGATTTATGCGGTAATCAAGCGCTCCAGCGCGGCGCGTACCGTGCCGGTGATCGGTTTGGGGCGGCCGGTTGCCAGATCGACATGAACGATCGTCATCACGATCGTGCAGTGCAGATCGCCGGTGATCGCATGGCACAGCTCGAACCGCTCGGTCAGGCTGGTGTTGCCAACCCGCTCGATGCGGACGAACGCCTCGATCTCATCGTTGATCACGAACGGCTTGTGATAATCGATCTCGGTGTGGCGCACATGGAATTCGGCTTCGGTCCACTCGGGCCCCAGATCGTCCAGGTCGGTCCACAGCCAGAATTCCGATACGGCGACGTCGACATATTCAAGGTAGCGCGAGTTATAGACGATGCGCTGCGCATCGACCTCTGCATAGCGGACCTTGAAACGGGTGGAAAAGGCAAAGCCGGGGCGTGTCATGCCGGGCGTGGTGGCGGGCAGCGCCGGTGCCGTCAAGCCGCCCGTGCCCGGCGCGCGCGTCAGCCCGTTTGCGCGGGTGTGTTGACCCCCATGCTCGCCAGATATTTCTTCACGTTGCGCGCGGCCTGGCGCAGCCGTTGTTCGTTTTCAACCATGGCGATCCGCACATAGCCCTCGCCATTTTCGCCGTAACCCACCCCGGGCGCGACCGCGACCTTGGCATGGCTCAGCAATTGTTTTGAAAACTCCAGGCTCCCCAGATGAGCAAGTGCCGGCGGCAGCGGCGCCCAGGCGAACATTGATGCGCGCGGCGGCGGAATATCCCACCCGGCGCGGCCAAAGCTTTCGACCATCACGTCGCGGCGCTTGTGGTATAATTCACGGTTGCGCTCGACAATGTCCTGCGGGCCGTTCAGCGCGGCGCAGGCAGCGGCCTGGATCGGGGTGAAGGCCCCGTAATCGAGATAGGATTTCACGCGCGTCATCGCGGCGATCAGCTTCTTGTTGCCCACCGCAAAGCCGATCCGCCAACCAGCCATCGAATAGGTTTTGCTCAGGCTGGTGAATTCGATCGCCACGTCCATCGCGCCCTTTACCTGCAGGATCGAGGTGGTCGGCTTGCCGTCAAAATACAGTTCGGAATAGGCCAGGTCGGAAATGACCCACACCTTGTTCTCGCGTGCCCAGGCCACCAGTCGTTCGTAAAACGCCAGATCAACCGTCTCGGCGGTGGGATTGGACGGGTAGTTGACCACCAGGATCGACGGGCGCGGCACGGTGAAGTTCATCGCCCGCTCCAGCGCTTCCCAGTAACGCTCATCCGGCGTAGTCGGCACGGCGCGGATTGTGGCCCCGGCGATAATGAAGCCAAAGGTGTGGATCGGATAGCTGGGGTTAGGGGCCAGCACGACGTCGCCCGGTGCGGTGATGGCGGTGGCCAGGCTGGCAAGCCCCTCCTTCGATCCCATCGTCACCACGACTTCGCTCTCGGAATCCACATCGACGCCAAAGCGGCGGGCGTAATAATTGGCCTGGGCCTTGCGCAGCCCGGGGATGCCGCGCGATGCCGAATAACCATGCGCATCGGGCTTTGCCGCCACTTCGCATAACTTGTCGATCACATGGGCGGGTGGCGGCAAATCAGGGTTGCCCATGCCCAGATCGATAATGTCCTCTCCACCCGCCCGCGCGGTCGCGCGCATCGCGTTTACTTCGGCGATGACATAGGGCGGCAGGCGTTTGATGCGGTAAAATTCGTCGGACATGGGTGCTTTCCATCGGCGGCAGGCATCGCTTGAGCCGGTTATACGCGATTTGGCGTACGGGGTGAATGACGGCGCGCAAAGCTTGCGATAAGCGGGAACAAATAACAAGAATCGAGGATGTCATGAGCGCGCCCGATCACACCACCTCGCCGCCCCCGCATTCCGGCGATACACCTGGTGCAATCCTGCCGGGGTTCGCGATCCCCAGCCTGGAGGACATGCAGCACTGGACCTGGGTGATGGGCCGGGCGCAGCAGATGATGCTGGAGGCGGGGCTGCAAACGATGCAGGAAACCCCCGCCCTGCCGATCATCCCGGGCTTTACCGATCGCGCGACGATTGCCCGGGCGCATGATTTCTGGATCGACAGCATGAAGCTGTGGCAGCATTTCCTGGCACCCGACCTGGCCGAGCCGATCGAGGAAGCGCCAGAGCATGCCCGCGACAAAAGGTTCAAGGCACCGCAATGGCGTGAAAACCCGGTGTTTGACTGGATCCGGCAAAGCTATTTCCTGGTATCCGATCACCTGTTGCGCGGGGTTGAGGAGATCGAGGGGATTGATGATCGCCACCGCGAGCAGCTGCGTTTTACCACGCGCGGCTTTGTGGATGCGATGAGCCCCAGCAATTTCCCGGCCACCAATCCGCTGGTGCTGGAAAAGACACTGGAAACAGGCGGCGAAAACCTGCTCCACGGCCTGCAGAACATGCTGACCGATCTATCCAAGGGCCAGCTGACCCATACCGATCCCGATGCGTTTGCGGTGGGCCGTAACCTGGCGATGACCCCGGGCAAAGTGGTGAAACGCACGCCGCTGTACGAGTTGATCCAGTACACGCCCACCACGCCCGATGTGCTGGCGGTGCCGCTGGTGATTTTTCCGCCGTGGATCAACCGCTTCTACATCCTCGATCTGAACCCAGAAAAAAGCTTCATCAAATGGGCTGTTGACCAGGGGCTGACGGCGTTCGTCGTTTCTTGGAAATCCGCCGATGCGACGATGAAGGATATCGTCTGGGACGATTATGTCGAAGCCGGGCAGATCGATGCGATCGATACCGTGCGCGATGTGCTGGGCGTGCCGGCGGTGCACGCGATCGGCTATTGCGTGGCGGGCACGACGCTGGCGGCGACGCTGGCGGTGCTCGCGGCACGGGGGCAGGTGAACAAGGTGAAAAGCGCCACCTTCTTCACCGCGCAAGTCGATTTCGCGCGCGCGGGCGAATTGCTGCATTTTGTCGACGACGAACAGATGCAGCGGATCGAAAAACTCTCTCCAGAGGGATTTCTGGACGGGCGCTACATGGCAGCCACGTTCAACCTGCTGCGCGGCCGTGATCTGATTTGGAACTATGTCACCAACAATTATCTGCTGGGGCAGGATTATGCGCCGTTCGATCTGCTCCACTGGAATGGCGACACCACCAACCTGCCGACCAAATGGCATCTGAGCTATCTGCGCGATCTGTACCGTGACAATCTGCTCGTCCAGCCCGGCGCGATGGCGATTTCCGGCACGCCGATTGATCTGCGGGCGGTGACGACGCCCAGCTATATTCAGGCAGGCCGGGACGATCATATCGCGCCTGCCGACAGCGTCTGGCAGATTACGCACCACTTCCAGGGGCCGCTTCGGTTCGTGCTGGCCGGATCGGGCCATATCGCTGGCGTGGTCAATCCGCCTGCCGCGGGCAAATATCAATATTGGACCAACCCCGTGCTGGCCGACACGCTGGAGGAATTCATCGCCGGGGCAAGCGAAACCAAGGGCAGCTGGTGGCCCGACTGGATTGGCTGGATTCGCGAGCAGGACGCCAGCACGGTGCCTGCCAAAGCGGCGCGACAGCCCGGCAAGGGTCGGCTGAAAGCGCTGGGGGATGCGCCCGGGGAGTATGTCGCCGCGCGATAATACACGTTTTATCAAACGGTTGAGTGCAGCATGTCTAAAATTGCTGCGCCGCACAAAAACTCCTTGCATCGATCCTGTATTGCATTATATTGCAGTGCAGCAAACGATGACAGGGTGCTCCGATGGCCGACAAGATTATCGCCGACAAGAACAGCACGGAAAATGGTGCCGCCGCGGCTCCAAGCCCCGCCCCCGTTTCGGCTGCACCAAAGGTTGCGGTGAGCGCAGCCCCGGCAGTTGTGCCAACCCCTGAGGTCACCGCAAAGCCGGTTGAAACTGTCGCGGCGGCAAAGCCCGCCATTGTCGCTGCCAAGGTGCCGGAGAAAACTGTCCCCAAGGCGGCGGCGCCAACCCCGGTTGCCACGCCAAAGGCCGCAGCGCCCGCGCCTGCCGCTCCCAAGGTGGCCGCTCCCAAGGTGGCCGCTCCCAAGGCGGTCGCTGCGAAGCCGGTAACGCGTCCCGCGGCGAAAGTCGCCGTCAAGGCACCGGCCAAGAAGATCGTAAGCGTACCGACCAAGTCCAAGCCAGTCGCCGCACCTGCGGCAAAGACCATCACCATCAACAAGGAATTGACCATGGAAAAGACCATCAAGAACACCACCGACAAGGCACAGGCCATGTTCGTCGACATGAACGATCGCGCCAAGGCCGCTCTCGAAAAGACCCAGGGCATGTTTTCGGACGTGACCGAATTCAACAAGGGCAACGTCGAAGCGCTCGTCGAATCGTCGAAGATCGCTGCCAAGGGCATCGAAACGATGGGCCAGGACGCCGCTGAATATACGCGCAAGTCGTTCGAAAACATGACCGCGATCGTCAAGAGCCTGTCGGCCGTCAAGTCGCCGACCGAGTTCATGAAGCTCCACAGCGATTATGTCCGCACCTCGTTCGACTCGCTGGTTGCTGAATCGTCGAAGACCACCGAAACGATGCTGAAGCTCGCCGGTGAGATCGCACAGCCGATCTCGAACCGCGTTGCGATTGCTGCTGAGAAGATCAAGATCAGCGCGTAATTTGGCCTATCCCGGCCTTGTGCCGGGTGCCAATACCCCGTGAAATGGCGGTTGCAGCGATGCAGCCGCCCTTTTCACGTCGAATTTCGCATCGTTTTCCCGTCATTTTCGCATCAAATTGTGCCGATAATGGGGGTTTGGCGGTGCTTGCCCCTTGCCCTTGGGGCGGCAGGTGCCATATTTTCGGCTCCAATGATGATCAACTCCATGCCCCCAAGCGCGATGGCGCAGCGCCCGCCCGGCGACGATGATGAAGGCACCGGCCTTGGCATCGCGACGCGCACCCGCACGCGCACCAAACAGCCAACGCCCTACCGCGTGCTGATGCTGAACGATGATTACACGCCGATGGAATTTGTGGTGCTGTGCCTGCAGCGTTTTTTCCGGATGAGCATCGAGGATGCGACGCGGGTGATGCTGCATGTGCATCAAAAGGGCGTCGGAGTTTGCGGTGTGTTCAGCTATGAAGTGGCGGAGACCAAGGTCAGCCAGGTGATGGATTTCGCCCGGCAGCACCAGCACCCGCTGCAGTGCACGATGGAAAAGGCATAGCCGCCACCCGCTGGCCGGTGCCGCGATCCTCTTGCGTGCCACCCCCGACACGGTAGAAGCTCTGCAATGGACAGAATTCTCATCCGCGGCGGTAATCGCCTGTCAGGCCGTCTCCCCATTTCCGGGGCCAAGAACGCCGCGCTAACGCTCATGCCCTGTGCGCTGCTGACCGAAGAGCCGCTGACGCTGCGCAACTTGCCGCGCCTCGCCGATGTCGACGGGTTCGGCCATTTGCTCAATCAGCTGGGCGTATCGACGATGATCGAGGGGTCACGCCCCGATGAATTCGGCCGGGTGATGACGCTGAAGGGCGGGCGGCTGACCTCCACGGTCGCGCCCTATGATATCGTGCGCAAGATGCGGGCCTCGATCCTGGTGCTCGGCCCGCTGGTCGGCCGTGCGGGGGAGGCGACCGTGTCGCTGCCCGGCGGCTGCGCGATCGGCAACCGGCCGATCGATTTGCACCTGAAAGCGCTGGAATCACTCGGCGCGGAAATCGAACTGGCCGCAGGCTATGTCAAGGCGACGGCCCCCGGGGGACGATTGCCCGGCGGGCGGGTGAGTTTTCCGATCGTGTCCGTTGGCGCCACCGAAAACGCCTTGATGGCCGCTGTGCTGGCCAAGGGGCCATCGGTGATCGACAATGCCGCGCGCGAGCCGGAGATTGTCGATCTGTGCAACTGCCTGGTCGCGATGGGCGCATCAATTTCAGGCATCGGCACGGAAACGATCGAGATCGAAGGGCGCGACCGGCTTCACGGTGCCACCTACCGCGTGATGCCCGATCGGATCGAGGCGGGCAGCTATGCCTGTGCAGCGGCTATCACCGGCGGATCGCTTGATCTGGTGGGCGTATCCGCCGCCGATATGCGCGCGACCACCGCGGCGCTGGTGGAGGCCGGCGTCACGGTGGAGGAGCATGGCGATTTCATGCGGATCACCGCCAGCAACGGGCTCGGCCCGCTGACCCTGTCGACCGCGCCGTTCCCCGGTTTTGCCACCGACATGCAGGCGCAGTTCATGGCGATGCTGTGCATGGCCGATGGGGCCAGCGTGCTGACCGAAACGATTTTCGAAAACCGCTACATGCACGTGCCCGAACTGGCGCGGATGGGGGCCGATATCCAGGTGCGGGGCCGCACCGCAGTGGTGCGCGGGGTCGACAAGCTGATTGGCGCGCCGGTGATGGCAACCGATCTGCGCGCGTCCATGAGCTTAATTTTGGCCGGCCTCGCGGCAGAGGGCGAGACGCAGGTACAGCGCGTCTATCACCTCGATCGCGGTTATGAACGGCTTGAGGAAAAGCTTTCCGCCGTGGGGGCCGATATCGAGCGCGTCAGCGACGGATGATCGGTCGCAGGGCGCATCATCCCGCCGGCGTTGATCCCGCCTGATTGACCATCCCGGTGCGTTCCAGCTTCCCCCAGCCGACGAACCAGCCCCCCAGCGCAGAGCTGATCGCGCGCAGCACCACCCAGTACATGATCTGCCGGTAGATGAATCGCTGGGCGATCAGCAGCAGCCCGGGATACCGGGCCTCGCGCCCATCAAGCCGATAGGCGATCCAGCCGCAGATCAGATCGATCGTCACAAAGCCGATCCAGTATATCGCCATGCGCACCACATCGGTTTGCGTCTGGGCATAGCCGTGCTGCGCCACGCGGATCACGGTGGCGATGATCGAGGTCAGCAGCGCCAGATCGATGACGGGAGAAATGGCGGCAAAGCAAATCTGGAACAGCCAGGCCTGCGGCATGCCCACAAACGCCAGCCCGGGGGGCGTGCGGTGGCGGATAACGGCCCGGTGCTTCCACAGGCATTGCAGCGTGCCGAACGCCCAGCGATAGCGCTGCCGGGCAAGGGCGGCAAAGCTCTGCGGTGCCTCGGTCCAGGCGATGGCGTCCGTGTCATACTCGATCCGCCATCCGGCACGCTGAATCGCGATCGTCAGATCCTGATCCTCCGCCAGCGTATCCTCGGGGTAGCCGCCGACATCGTCCAGCGCGGCGCGCCGCCACGCGCCAACTGCACCGGGCACCACCGTCATTGCGTCAAACCGGGCAAGCGCGCGGCGCTCAAGATTTTGAGCAGTAACATATTCGATTGCCTGCCAGCGCGTGATGAGATTTACCCGGTTGCCGACCTTTGCATTGCCAGCCACCGCACCAATTTCCGGATCGACAAACCAGCGGGCCAGGCGGCTGATCGTCCCCGGCTCGAACTGGGTATCCGCGTCCAGCGCGATGATGATCTCGCCCCTTGCCTGCGCCAGTGCGCGGTTCAGCGCGGCGGCCTTGCCGCCATTGGCGAGGGTGAGCAGGGTGACGCGGGGATCATCACCAAACGCGGCGGCAACGATGGCGCTGGTCGCATCGCTCGATCCATCGTCGGCGACGATCAGTTCGATGCCGGGATAATCGCTGGCAAGTACGCGGCGCACCGAATCCGCAATCACCCGCGCCTCGTTATAGGCGGGGATCACGACGGAGACGGTGGGCGGTGATCCGGAAGCGACCGGGGGCAATCGCCGCCTGTCCGCCAGCGCGAGCGCCGCGATCAGCACCGCGCGGGCGATGCCCAGCCCGATCGCCAGAAAGAACAACCATTTCAGCAGCCAGCCAATCGCGGCAAGTGTCAGGAAAATGCCGACATCCACCCGAACGGCGGCCAGATCGCTGCCCGTCACTGGCGGCATCACTGATGCCCGGGAGAGGCCCGCCAGCGTCGATACCGGCTCGAAGCGATAGCCCCGCGCCCGAAGCTCGCCGATCAGCCGGGGCAGGGCGGCCACCGTCTGTGCCCGGTCCCCGCCGCCATCATGGAGCAGGACGATGTTCGCCGATCGATCGGCATCCCCAGCCACCACGTCGCGGATCGTGCGGTTGACGATGGCGTCGACGCCCGGCCGCCGCCAGTCGGCCGGATCGGCATGCAGGCCGACCACGGTATAGCCCTGTTGCTGCGCCACCACTGCGGGGTTGATCTCATCGGCGGTCGTCGGCTCCGCATCCCCGAAATAGGGCGCGCGGAACAGCCGGGTCGACAGGCCGGTATAAGCCTCGATCAGCCGCTGGGTTGCGTTCAGCTCAATCCGCGTCCCGCTGGCTGAATCAAGTGCCAGATTGGGGTGGGTATAGGTGTGGTTGCCAATTTCATTGCCATTGGCGGCCATGCGCTGCAGCAGCCCGGGATTGCCGAGCGCGTTTTCGCCGATCACGAAGAACGTGGCGGGCACGTGCAGCCGCTTCAGGATATCCAGAATGGGCGGCGTCCAATCGGCATCGGGCCCGTCGTCAAATGTCAGCGCGACCATCTTGTCGCGCGCGCCAGTGCGGCTGACGACATAGGGGGTGGGCAATCGCCGATACACCTCGCCGCGAATTACCCCCTGCTTGTCGAAGTGCACCAGGCGGCTGCCGGTTTGCGGCGTCGCGGTAATCCGCAGAATCTCGCCATTGCCCTCCACATCGACATTCGATGCCTGATCGAGCCGGGTCAGATCGGGTCGCGCATTGGCCCGAAAACTGGCCAAAGCCGCCCATATGCCGGGGTCTTCGCTACCCAGCCGCCACAGCGCCACCGCGGGTACGCCCAGCGCCTGCGCCGCGCGAAGCTGGTTCCACGCCGATACCGCGTCGAGCATCCAGACATCATGATGGACGCCCGCATCATCATAGCCGAACCCGGCATTGCCGCTGGCTGGATCAAAGCTGATCGCGGCGTTGCTGTCATGCGCGGCCAGCCAGGCTTCCTCGATCGTCAGTGCATCGGCTTTGCCGGCGTGCCAGTCATAGGCGTAATTGCCGATCGCCACGATCACCCGGTCACGCCCCAGCGCGCCAACCGCGCGGCGAAGCTGATCGACGAACCATGGCTGCGGGGCGATTGGCCCGCTTTCGCCGCCCTGCCAGTGGAAATCATAGTTCATCAGGATGATCCGGTCGGCAACCGCCCCAAATGCCCGGGGCGACCAATCCGCGTCCCCGGCAGGCAGGGTGACGGCAACACTGGCGTGCAGCGGGGCCAGTGCGGCGCGGGTCGCCGCGATCAGCAGGCGATAGCCGGGCAGCGCGGCAGCGGGCAGCGTTTCGAAATCAAAAACAATGCCCGCATCACGGTCGCGCGCGACCATCGCGGCAAGATCGCGGACCAGCCTGGCCCGGCTGGTGGCGCTGGCCAGCAGGGCGGTGGCGCCACTGGCATCCCACACCCCATCGTCAGCATTCTGGACCATCGGCAGCACGGCTGGGTGGTGCGCCGCACTGGCCAGAATCCGGGCAAGCCGCACATCGGGCAGCACCCGCAGCGCATGGCCAGGGCCGCTGACCGCGACCGTCGCGGGCACCACCCAGTCGAGCGCGTCAATATGGGCAGCAAGCGAGCCTGCACTGTTTTCGTCCCACGGCACGTAGAAGCCGATCGTCAGCGGTGTCGCGCGTTTGCCGGTGCTGGCACGCGGCAACCAGCCGGTCACGCGCCTGCCGCCACCACGAATCCCGTGCCCGATCGCGGCAATCTGGGTGTGGAGCCGGGCAGGCTGGGGGCGTTCGAACAGCAATGGCAGGGCGGATTGGGGCGGCACGCGCACCAGCGTGAACGCAAAGGCCATGGCCGCCACAATGATCGCCGCCAGCAACAGCGCGAGCGAACGGCTGGTCCATCGGCGACGTTTACCGCTGGGATCGAAGAAAACCGGTCGGTTCATACGCTCAACCTGTCGCCGCCTGGTGGGGCACCAAAGCTTTGCGGCCCTATCGGCCTGTCATGGCGGTTATGACAGGGGTAGTTGCGCGCGCCCCATCAAATCGCCGCCAGGGCCTGATCGAAATCGGCGATCAGATCGTCGGCATCCTCCACCCCGATCGAAATTCGCACCAGATTATCGGTGATGCCCAGCGCTGCCTTGCGCGCTTCGGGGACGGACAGATGCGTCATCCCCGCCGGGTGGCTGGCAAGCGTTTCAGTGCCGCCCAGCGACACCGCCAGCTTGGCGATCCGCAGCGCATCAAGGAAGGCAAAACTCTCCCGCTCGCCGCCCTTCAGGAACAGCGAAAACGTGCTGCCCGCGCCCATATCGTGCCGGGCATAGATATCGGCCTGGCGTTCGTCGCCCGGCGTCGACGCCAGAAAACCCAGATAACCGACGCGTTCCACCTTGGGGTGATCGCGCAGGAACGCGCACACCTTGGCGGCATTTTCGCCTGCCCGTGTCATCCGCAATTCCAGCGTCTCCAGGCTGCGCAACAGCATCCAGGCGGTGTTGGGATCAGTGATCGTGCCGATCGTGTTGCGCATCAGCCGGATCGTATCGATATGCTTTTTGGAGCCGAGCAGCGCGCCCGCCACCAGATCGGAATGGCCGCCGACATATTTGGTGAGCGAATAGACGACAATGTCTGCACCGTGCTCCAGCGGCTGGAACCAGATTGGCCCCAGAAAAGTATTGTCGATCGCGATCGGTGGCTTGTCGGGCGAATCGCCGAACACCGCATCACGGCTGGCGGCGACCGCCTGCACATCGACCAGCGCATTGGTGGGGTTGGCAGGGCTTTCGAGATAGATCAGCGCAACCCGGCCCATGCCGTTTGCCTTGGCCATCACCGCATCGATTTCCGCGCGCGTGGCGCCGGCCGGAAAATCGACGAAATGCACGCCGAACCGGCCGAGAATTTTCGCGATCAGCGTTTCGGTGGCGGCATAGAGCGGCCCGGAATGGATGATCGTATCGCCCGCGCGCACCATCGACAGGAACAAGGTAGCGATGGCAGACATGCCGCTGGAAAAGGTCAGCGCGTCCTCTGCATCTTCCCACACGCCCAGCCGGTCTTCCAGAATTTCCTGGTTCGGCCCGTTGAAGCGCGAATAGACCAGCCCGTCCGCCCCACCCGGGCGCTTGCCGGTAACGCCTTCAAAATGGCGCTTGCCTGCAGCGGCATTGGGAAACACGAAGGTGGAGGTGAGAAAGATTGGCGGCTTCAGCGATCCTTCGGACAAGACAGGATCATAGCCATGGCCCATCATCAGCGTGGATGGTTTCAGCCTGCGCCCGCCGACCTTGTCGATCCGGGGCTTGGGGTGGCGGCGCGGCGCGGCACCGGTCAACTCGACTTCGGTTTCGTCGGTCATGCGCTAAGGCTCCTGTGCGGCGGATGGGCGGCGATATAGTCTCTATCGATACTATTGCG
>JBBQDD010000016.1:0-18876 GCA_038319335.1 Sphingomonadales bacterium | reverse complement strand
AAACCGGATGCTGCCGCCCGCGATCGCCAGCGGCGGGGCGTTAGGGGCATCGGCAATCTCGGCGCTGGTGTCGACCAGCCGGAACATCGCGGCCATATCCGTCACGCCCTGGCGGATGGTGCGATACACCATGCCCAGCAGATCGAGCGGGCGGAACAGCTGTGCGAGCAAGGTGGAGACGAGCACGACATTGCCCGCGTTGAACTGGCCCCGGCTCCAGCCCCACACCACCAGCCCCATGCCGCCGGCCATCATCAAATTGGTAATCAGCGACTGGCCGATGTTCAGCCAGGCCAGCGAATTCTGGTTCTTCACCGCCGCCGTGGCATAGGCGGCCATGGCCCCGTCATATCGGGTCGCCTCGCGCTCTTCCGCGCCGAAATACTTCACCGTTTCAAAATTCAGCAGCGAATCGACCGCATGGGCGACAGCGCCGGTATCCAGATCGTTCATCTGGGCGCGCAGCGCGTTGCGCCAATCAGTGACGATGCGGGTGAAAACGATATAGGCAGCCACCATCACCAGCGTGCCCAGCACCAGCCACAACCCGAAATTGCTGTAGAAAATCTGCAGCACCAGCACCAGTTCAAGCAGGGTCGGCGCGATGTTGAACAGCAGGAAATACAGCATCGTATCGATGCTCTTGGTGCCGCGCTCTACCACCTTGGTCACCGCGCCGGTGCGCCGTTCCAGATGAAAGCGCAGAGATAATTGGTGGAGGTGGCGGAAGACGGTTGCCGCCAGCCGCCGGGTCGCATCCTGCCCCACCCGCTCAAACACGGCATTGCGCAGATTATCGAACAGCACAGAGCCAAACCGCGCCCCGGCATAGCCCACCACCAGCGCCAAAATCAGCGTGGTGGCGCCGCGATCCCCCTTGGCCATGTCGTTGACAATGCCCTGCAACGCAAAGGGCGCGCCATACACCTGCACCAGCTTTGATGCGACCACCAGCGCCAGTGCGATGACGATGCGCAGCCGCAGCGCGGGCTGATCCTTTGGCCATAGATAGGGCAGGAACCGGCGCAGCATCGGCCACAGCGGCGGTTCAGGACGGTCGGACGCGGAGGAAAGATCAGGAGGCATTGGCCCCCCATGTAGGGGCAGTGAGCGCAGAGCGAAAGCGCCTGTTGTGGAACAAGGTGGCGTGTTGGTCGGTTTACCATCCCACAGCGAGACGACGCTGCGGGCGACGCCAGGGGACGATGATGGATCCGATTTTTTATGTGCTTGCGATCATGGGTTGTGCCGATGGCAATGATCAATGCGCCGAAGCCCGGGTCGAAGCACCGCGCTATGCCAGCATCCAGGCGTGCCAGGCGGCAATGCCCGCCGCACTCCAGCGCAGCAGCGATCTGTCCTATCCGGTGATCGCTGCAACCTGCCGCCAGACGGGCACACGGTTCGCGTCACGCGATGTCGCCCGCCGGGTATCGTCACCCGCGAGCTGACGATCAGGCGTCGCGCGGCCTGATCCAGAGGGCGGGATCGCGGGGGCCAGCCGGATACAGCTTGCGCCGCCGTGCGGCTTCCCCCCGGGCGCGGATGATCCAGCCGAGTTTTTCAAACCCTGATGTGGAAACGCGGCTGTCCCAGGCGGCAGCGCCCCGCCGGGCCACTTCGCGGCCGATACCGCCATAAATGCCGGCTGCTGCCAGCACCGCCCAGGCCGAGCGGAAACCAAGCGCCCCGGTGCCATAGCGCGCGCTTTCTTCATACGCCGCGGCCATGTCCCCCAGCCGCTGGCCGAGTATTGCCAGACCGGGCCGATGTTCGGGGGCCATCAGCGCGCCGACCGGAATTTCCATCTCGTCAAGCCAGTCGGTCGGCAGGTAGCATCTCCCGACGCTCGCATCCTCCCCCACATCGCGCGCAATATTGGCGAGCTGGAACGCCAGCCCCAGGTCGCAGGCGCGGTCCAGCGTAGCGTCGTCATCTGGCGAAACGCCCATCACCACCGCCATCATGCAGCCAACAACGCCGGCGACGTGATAGCAATAACGCAGCAGATCATCCTGCGTCCGGGGCCGCCAATCCGCTGCATCCAGCGCGAACCCGGCAATATGATCGTGCATATACCGGTGCGGCAATCCCGTTTCGGCAGCGACAATGCGCAGCGCATCAAACGCCGGATCGCCCACCCATTGCCCCGCCAGCGCAGCGTCGGTTTGCGCGGTGAGCAGCGCCAGCCGGGCCTGTGCATCGTCGACCATGGTCATGCCATGGCCATGGTCCTGCCCATCGGCCAGATCATCGCACGCCCGGCACCAGGCATAGAGCAGCCAGGCCCGCTCTCGCGTGGCGGGGGCGAACAACCGGCTGGCGGCGGCAAAGCTTTTCGATCCGCGCGCGATGGATTCATGCGCCGTCGCAACGATGGCAGCACGACCGGGCATCGCGGGGCCCTTGCTCACAAGTCGCGGCTGCCAATCTGTGCAATGGTCGTGGCGGGCACATGCGCGGCCATTTGCGCCAGCAGCCCGGCCAGATCGGTATCGACGATCATCAGCCCCTGATGCTGGGGGCGAATAAAGCCAACCTCGCCCATCTTGGCCGCAAAACTCACCAGCCCATCATAGAAACCGGCCACGTTCAGCACGCCAACCGGCTTGGCGTGATAGCCAAGCTGTGCCCAACTCAGCGCTTCCCATAATTCGTCCATCGTGCCGGTGCCGCCGGGCAGCGTGACGAACCCGTCGGACAGATCGGTAAACGCCTGTTTGCGTTCGTGCATCGTGCGGCAGACATGCAGTTCGGTCAGCCCCAGATGGGCGACTTCGGCATCGACCAGCGCCTGCGGGATGATGCCAATCACCTCACCGCCCGCCGCCAGTGCCGAATCGGCAATCGCGCCCATCAGGCCCAGCCGCCCGCCGCCATAAACGACGCCAATGCCGCGTTCCGCCAATCCGCGGCCCACATCACGCGCTGCCGCCATATATACAGGGTCGCCCGGGGTGGCCGAGCCGCAGTAAACGGCGAGTCGCTTCATCGCTTAGGGGTCATCGAGTGGGGGTCATTGCGTCGATGATATCGCACCGGCGGCAGCGCTGCCATGCGAACACACCTTCGCCATGGCGCTCGCCAGCACGGTGCCCGGCACAACGGCATCATAAGCAGGGGTGGGGAATGCATAGGATTTTGTCTCCACGCCCCCGGCATCGAATTCGGTGTATGATAGAGTCTTTGAAATTTCGTCCTGACATTTGAACAATATCAGGCGCTTGATGTCCTTTGCAGGGCCGGTGTCGACCGCAGCATATTGTGTTTTGATCACGGCGCGGCGAACCGGCTGGCCATCATCATCCTGCTCGTCCTGCAGGCTGTTGGTATCGACATACCAGACCGCGCCCTGCTTTCCTGCTGATACAAAGGCCCAGTTACTGCCAGCACCCGCGCCAGTACCAGTGCCTGCACCCGTGCCGGTAACAACACCCGTGCCTGCGACAGTACCCGCGCCACTGCTCATCATCAAAAAAGCCATACCGAGCTGCAATATGCTGTCCCCAGCAACGACACCCATCATAGCGCTTCCTCCAACATCAAGCCAGCGGTCGCCTTTGCGCTGCCAACAACGCCAGGGATTCCCGCACCGGGATGTGTACCTGCACCGACAAAGTAAAGATTCGGGATATGATCATCCCGATTGTGCACGCGGAAGAAAGCGCTCTGCAACAAAATTGGTTCCAGGCTGAACGCGCTGCCCAGATGGGCGTTCAGATCGGCCGAAAAATCGCTTGGCGCATAGTGGAACTTGGTCACGACACGCTCGTGAATATCGTGGATATTCAATCGCTTGCCGATCTCATCCATGATCCGCTTTTCCAGGATCGGCCCCACCTCGTCCCAGTTGACCGGAAACTTGCCCTGATGTGGGACAGGTGCCAGCGCATAAAAAGTTGAGTGCCCTTCAGGCGCCATCGATGGATCGGTACAGGTTGGGTGGTGCAGATAAAGCGAGAAATCCTCTGCCAGCACTCCATGATCATAAATGTCCGACAGCAAGCCCTTATAGCGCGGGCCAAACAGGATCATGTGGTGCGGGATGTTGGGGAAATTGCCCTTCAACCCGAAATGCACGACGAACAGCGACGGTGAATAGCGCTTGCGCTCCAGCCGCTTCTTCGTGCGCTGGGCGCTGCGGGATGATTTCAACAGGTCGCGGTAGCTGTGCATCACATCGGCATTGCTGGCGATGGCATCGGCATCGCCGTGCCAGCCGCTTTCGGTCGTCACCCCGGTCGCGCGGTCGCCCAGCGTGTCGATGCTGGCAACCGGATCATTGAGCCGCAGCACGCCACCGATCCGCTCGAACTGGGTGACCATCGCCTCGATCAGCTTGTTGGTGCCGCCCATCGCGAACCACACGCCGCCATCCTTCTCCAGCTTGTGGATCAGCGCATAGATGCTGCTGGTCGTCATCGGGTTGCCGCCGACCAGCAGGGTGTGGAACGACAGCGCCTCCCGCAGCTTGGGGCTTTTCACAAAGCTGGAGACGACCGAATAGACGCTGCGCCACGCCTGGTACTTCATCAGGCTGGGGGCCGCTTTGATCATCGACGCGAAGTCGAGGAACGCGACATGGCCCAGCTTCAGATAGCCTTCCTTGTACACCCCGGCTGAATATTCCAGGAAACGGCGATAGCCATCGACATCCTCGGGATCGAGCTTGGCGTTTTCGGCGGTTAGCTGCGCATCGTCGTTCGAATAATCGAAATTGGTGCCATCGGGCCAGTTCAGCCGATAGAATGGCATCACCGGGGCCAGCGTGACATCCTTTGCCATGTCATGGCCAGACAGCGCCCATAGCTCGCGCAGACAATCAGGATCGGTGATGACGGTGGGGCCGGCATCGAACACGAAACCGTCCTTCTCCCAAAAATAGGCACGGCCACCCGGCTTGTCGCGCGCTTCGACGATGGTCGTCTGGATGCCAGCCGATTGCAGCCGAATGGCAAGCGCGAGGCCGCCGAACCCGGCTCCGATAACAATGGCAGATTTCATGCAGGTTTGCTCCTAAGGGCCTTGATCGCGTTCGCGATCGTTACCGGTGGTTTGCCGGTGAGGATCCGTGCCTGATCGGCCAGGGTGGTCTGTCCGGCATAAAAGCGCCCGATCAGCGCCGGGTTCAGCCGGTAGAACCGTTCGAGGATGCGATATCGTTCATCGGGCGGGCCGGCGCGATACAGCATTTTGTCCAGCATGCGGTAAAAGCCGCGCTTGCGCCACGTGGTCGCGGCAAAGCCGTGCATCAGCTCATGCAGGCCCTGGCCCGACAGATCATGTGCGCGCACGATCAGCGATGCCGTGCGCACCGCATCGGGCAGGGAATATCCCGTGGTCGGGTGGAACAGCCCGGCCCGCATGCCCGCCTTGGCGACATTATTGCCGCCTGACCGCCAATATTCCTCAAAATCACCGCCGAGCGCGACGGGCAGCGCGCCACTTTCCTCGCGCAGCACCTCGCCCGTATGCCAGCCCTTGGCGCGGGCATAGGCATCGACGCGGTCACCGATGGGATCGGCATTGCTGCCACCCGGCTGGGGCCGATACAGATCGGGCGTGTCGCTGTAATATGTATCCTCGACAAACAGCCGGGTCGCCGAAAAGGGCAGCGAATAGACGAAGCGATAGCCGTCAATCTGTTCCACCGTCGCATCCATCACGATCGGGCGTTCCAGATCATGCGGTTCGCGCAGCGCATATTCGCGGCCGACGAATTTCTGCCAGCCCAGATCGAGCTTCGACAGGTCTCCCGATCCGCGCGCATCGATGACGCCGCCTGCCTCCACCCGGTCGCCATCGGCAAAGACCACCGCCTTGGCGCTGGCCCCCAGCACTTTGCGCCCCAGCATCAGCGCGCCTTTGGGCAGGGCTGCGCGCACCAGCGCATCCAGCCGTTCGGATTCGATTGAGTAATAGCTCGCTTTGATCGCGCGGCCATGGGCGGGAAAGCGGATGTCGTAGGATGTCCAGCCATAACAGACCAGCGGGGCGACGATCCAGCGATCAGCATCGGCAATGTCGCTGGCAAAGAACGACCAGAGGTGGTTGCCGCCGATCGACAGGCCGCCTTCGATCAGGCGGATATCAAGATCGGGGCGCTTTTTGCGGAGCGCGAGCGTGATGAGCCCGCCGGCAAGCCCCCCGCCGACGACAGCGAGATCGCACTTGATCGTCGTAGCCATGGGGTCGCCTAACCGATTTTTGCGCATGCGCGAAACCCTTCCGAATGATTTTTGGGGCACGCACCGGCAAAGATTGCCCCAAAGCCCAGTTTCGCAGGGTGCGCGGATCGGCTAAACGGGGCCGATGGATATCGCTGTTTCTGTTGGGCCTGCGCTCGCCTGGTCGGCCTTTTCGATGACGATGATCGTCGGCATCCGCTATCTGATCGTCAGTGGGGCCTTTGCCGGTGCCACCAGGCTGCTGCATCCGGGGCTCTATACCGGGCTCGATCGGCAGATCAGGCGCGAAATCGGCTGGAGCCTGGCAAGTGCGGCGATTTACGGCATTCCCGCCGGGCTGCTCGCCTGGGGCTGGGAACATCGCGGCTGGACGCAGGTGTATAGCGACATCAACAGCTACCCGCTGTGGTATTGGCCGCTATCGGTGTTCATCTATCTGTTTGCGCATGATACGTGGTTTTACTGGACGCACCGGTGGATGCACCAGCCAAAGCCCTTCAAGCTGGCCCATGCGGTGCACCATGCCAGCCGCCCGCCCACGGCATGGGCCGCGATGGCGTTTCACCCGATTGAGGCAATAACGGGCGCGGTGGTGATTCCGGTGCTGGTCCTCGCGGTTCCCATTCATCTTGGCGCACTTGGGTTGGTACTGGCGGTGATGACGGTTATGGGTGTAACCAATCACATGGGCTGGGAGGTTTTCCCGAGGTTCATCTGGGGGGGAGCATTGGGGACATGGCTGATCACCGCCAGTCACCATCAGCGGCATCACTCTGATTACAGGTGTAACTATGGGCTTTACTTCCGGTTTTGGGACCATGTTTGCGGCACCGACCGGGGCATTGGCGGCTTTGCCCGCCGAACCGGACGCGAAAAGCCCGTATCGCCGCCTCAACATGAAGGCGCTGGGCCAGCGGGCAGTCGCGGCGCTGATGCTGACGGCGTTCCTGCCGGGCGCAGCGCCAACATCGACGCTTGACGTCAACATCGACAAACTTCGCTCCAATCGCGGCACCCTGCGGATCTGCCTGACCGCTGATCCCAAGAATTTTCCCGGCTGTGTTGATGATGCCCGCGCTGTTACCCGGTCAATCCCCGCATCGGTGCATGCGGTGCATTTTGATGGGCTCCCCTATGGCAGTTATGCCGTGGCGGTGATCCATGATGCCAATTCGAACAACAAGCTGGATACGTTGCTGGGCATTCCGCGTGAGGGCTTTGGGTTTTCGCGCAATCCGGCGATCGGCTTTGGCGCGCCGCGTTTCACAGCGGCCCGCTTCGATATCGATGAAACGCCGCATCTGCAGGTGATCACGATGCGTTACCTTCTCTAAACGGGGCAGTTTCGTCCGAATTTCGTCCGAACGGGGATATATCGGCCTTGCTTGGCGTTGTCGCGCAGCTAGGCATTAACCATCTTTCGTGGAGACGATTGTGACGCTTTCCCTGCGCCCATTGCTGTTGGCAACCATCCTTGGCGGCACCGCCGTTCCCGCCGTTGCCCAAACATCCGATTCTCCATCAGCACCTTCTTCACCGGCCCCGCGGCTGGAGGTCGATTCGGCCGACCTTGATCGCGATACGATCACCATTGGCGGCGGGTTGGGCTATATCCCCAGCTATGAAGGATCGGACGATTATATCGTCGTCCCCGTCGGTGCGGTGCGCGGCAAGCTGGGCGGGTTCAATTTCCGGTCGAACGGGCTGCAATTGTCGGTCGATGCGGTGCGCGACCGCAACAACTCAGGCCTCGACCTGATGTTTGGCCCCGTGGTCGGCCTGAACCGGAACCGCAACAACCGTATCGTCGATCCGCAAGTTCGCGCGCTTGGCCTGCTCGACACTGCTGTCGAGATTGGCGGCTATGTCGGCATCGGCAAAACCGGCGTCCTCACCAGCGCCTATGATACGCTGGCCGTGCGGGTCAGCTATGTGCACGACGTGGCCGGGGTGCATGACAGCTATGTGATCACGCCGTCGATCGAATATGGCACCCCGCTCAGCCGCCGGGCCTATATCGGGGTTTCCGCCGCGGCATCGATTGCGGGCGATGGCTATGCGCAAACCTATTTCGCGGTCAATCCGGCGGGATCGCTGGCCAGCGGCCTGCCGGTATTCGCCCGGGCACGGGGCGGCGTGAAGAGTTACAGCGGATCGTTGCTGGGCAATTATGCGCTGACGGGCGATCTGCGGGGTGGCCTTGGGCTGTTCGGGATCGTGACCTATTACCGCCTGCAGGGCGATTTCGCGCGCTCCCCCATCACCAGCATCGCGGGCAGCCCCGATCAGGTCTATGCCGCGCTGGGCATCGGCTATACTTTCTGATCGGCGGGCAGTACCAAGGCACATCCCCGGGGGGCCGCTGATCGGCGGTTGAGAGGCAGGCACGAGCCAGCGACCCGTTTGAACCTGATCCGGTTAGCACCGGCGGAGGGAGGGGGCGCAGGCGCGAAAAGCCCGTCCGGGAGACGGGCGGGCGCCGTAGCCCAGTCTCCTTCTGACAAGACGGAGACTGAACACCATGGCCGATATTCCTGCGCGCACTGAAATTGGCGTTACCACTGGTCCGATCCGGGGCAGCCGCAAAATCCATGTCGCGTCGCCCAGCATCCCGGGCGCAGGCGTTGCCATGCGCGAAATCATGCTGGAGCCGAGCTGTGGCGAGCCGCCGCTGCGCGTGTACGACACCAGCGGCCCCTATACTGACCCCGATGCGATGATCGATATTGCGGCGGGCCTGCCCGCGCTGCGCCGCGACTGGATTGTCGCGCGCGGCGATGTGGAAAGCTATGACGCGCGGCCGCTTCGGCCTGAGGATAACGGCCTGTCCGGGCCTGATCGCTCCGCCGGCGTCCCGCAATTCCCGCATGTGGTGAAGCGGCCCCTGCGCGCCAAACCCGGCATGAACGTCAGCCAGATGCATTATGCACGGCGCGGCATCATCACGCCGGAAATGGAATATGTCGCGATCCGCGAAAATCTGGGCCGGGCGGCTGCCAAGGAGGCGCTGATCCGCGACGGCCAAAGCTTTGGCGCGAGCATCCCCGATTATGTGACGCCCGAATTCGTCCGCGACGAAGTGGCGCGCGGCCGCGCCATCATCCCCAGCAACATCAACCACCCTGAATCCGAACCGATGGCGATCGGGCGCAATTTCCTGGTGAAGATCAACGCCAATATCGGCAATTCCGCCGTCGCCAGCGATGTGGCGAACGAAGTCGACAAGCTCGTCTGGTCAATCCGCTGGGGTGCAGACACGGTGATGGACCTGTCCACCGGGCGCAACATCCACGACACGCGCGAATGGATCATCCGCAATTCCCCCGTGCCGATCGGCACCGTGCCCATCTATCAGGCGCTGGAAAAAGTGGGCGGCGTGGCCGAGGATCTGACCTGGGAAATCTTCCGCGATACCCTGATCGAACAGGCCGAACAGGGCGTCGATTATTTCACCATCCATGCGGGCGTGCGCCTGGCGTACATTCCGATGACGGCAAAGCGCGTGACCGGCATCGTCAGCCGCGGCGGCAGCATCATGGCGAAATGGTGCCTCAGCCACCACAAGGAAAGCTTCCTCTACGAACGCTTCGACGAGATTACGGAGATTATGAAGGCGTATGACATCGCCTATTCACTGGGCGACGGCCTGCGCCCCGGCAGCATCGCCGATGCCAATGACGAAGCGCAGTTCAGCGAGCTGTACACACTGGGCGAGCTCACCCACCGCGCTTGGAAGTCGGACGTGCAGGTGATGATCGAAGGCCCCGGCCATGTGCCGATGCACAAGATCAAGGAGAATATGGACAAGCAGCTGGAGGTGTGCGGCGAGGCGCCCTTCTACACGCTCGGGCCACTGACGACCGACATCGCGCCGGGATATGACCATATCACCAGCGGCATCGGCGCGGCGATGATTGGCTGGTACGGCACGGCGATGCTTTGTTATGTGACGCCCAAGGAACATCTGGGCCTGCCCGACCGCGACGATGTGAAGGTCGGCGTGGTGACGTACAAACTGGCCGCCCACGCAGCGGATCTGGCCAAGGGCCACCCGGCGGCAAAAATGCGTGACGACGCGCTGAGCCGCGCAAGGTTCGAATTCCGCTGGCGCGACCAGTTCAACCTGTCGCTCGATCCCGACACGGCGGAACAATATCACGACCAGACTCTGCCCGCCGAGGGCGCGAAAACCGCCCATTTCTGCAGCATGTGCGGGCCGAAATTCTGCAGCATGAAGATCACGCAGGAAGTGCGCGATTTTGCAGGCAAGCAGAACCAGGGGGTTGAGGGGTTTATTGCGAGCGGGCCGACCGGCGCGGAGACGGCTGAGGCGAGCAAGGCGGCGGCGATCAAGGGGATGGAGGAGATGAGCCGCGTGTTCAAGGAGACGGGGAGCGAGTTGTATGTGGGAGCTGGAGGGCGGGAGCGGGATTGAGGCGGTGCCAGCGGGGGTGTTTCAGTCGTGATTCGGAACCGGCCGAAAGTTCATTCTTCGCTGCCTTACTACGAAGGACTACCACCTCCGCCTTACTCTATCAAAATGGACAGTATTCCAGAGCTGATCAAGCTATCTCTTGTCATATTACGTGACGTTGAACCGCTGGTCACCGACGCACTACCATACACTGACGAATATGTTGATGATACGCCAACTAGTAAAGAGCTAAAATACTACGAAAGTATTGGCTCTAAATTCCAGATCATTTTTTTGGTGATCAATTCAATCTATTATGACTCGGTTGACGGAATTTCAAATCTCCTCCCGTTCTCCATGAGCCTCATTCCCGCTTCCAAACGTGGTGAGGTGGAAACCTCTAACGCTCGCTTTGTCGCGTCGATGGCGGGTAATAAGTTTTTTGACGACGGTGCAGCCTATATGGGGCTTGATCCATTCGCAGGTGAATGGAGTTTTTTCAGTCAAGCAGGGCTGATTGCAGACTTGGGCGCTAAGCGTGCGATGACTGATGAGCTTGGCTTAGTATATGATCATTTTTTCTTGAGGCTTGGTGTCGATTCACAAGATATTCTTCAAGCTGTCACCGTAGATTTGCCTAAAAGAAGATTGAAACAGTATCTTAAGCATCGAAGTAAATTGCTATATACTCCATTTACGAAATTGCGTGCGAGGCAGATATGGGGAGTCCAGAACGCGCTAGAGTTGTTTGTTTATAGTGAAATACATCGACAAGGATTACCGATCCCAATTCCACAGGCCCTCCTGTATTCTGACGGGAGTTGGCATCCTGGGTTGTATAACGCTTGGCAATATTTCGGCGAAAAGGATGACCCAGACTTTATATCGGAGACAGACTTTTTCTTTCCAGATCAGCGAATTGCTGTATTTTGCGATGGGGCCACGCATAATCGTCTTCGAATAAAGGAACGCGATAGCCGCATTGACGCAGCGCTTTCTGAGACAGGGATAACCTCAATCCGAATAAGCTCAAAAAAGATACTTGCCGATGTCGAAGGAGCAGTAAACGAAATAAAAGCTCACTTTCAATTACGGTGACAGGTGCAATAACCCCTAAATCTGGCCCCTAGCGACAAACCTCCCGTCGCCACCCCAAGCGCACCACTAGCACCGTGACGCGCGCATCCTCGATCCGCGCGACTACCCGGTAATCGCCGATCCGCCAGCGCCAATATCCCGCATGCTCGCCAACCAGCGCGCTGCCGATGGTGCGCGGATCGTCCAGCACCGCGATTCGTTCTTCCAGCGTCTTGATGATCCGCGCTGCGACCTGCCGGTCGAGCTTTCTCAGTTCCTTCGCCGCCTCGGGCAGGAACTCAATCGTCCAGACCAAGCTCGGCATTCAACGCGCTGAGCGGAATCGCATCGCCCGACCGGAAATCGCGCAGCCGTTCCTCCGCCAGATAGAAATCCTCAAGGTCGTCCAAATACGCCTCGATCGCCGCGCGCGCATAAAACGTCTTGGTTCGCCCTGTCCTCGCGGCGAGCGCTTCAAGCCGTCCTTCGGTCTGCTTGTCCAACCGCACTGCTAACATCGCTCACTCCCGGCTATACTTGTATAGCATGAGCGCTGGCACCCTTCAACAATGATACCGGCACTGCGCCACCTGCAACGTCTCAGGGTCACCGCCATCGACGCCCCGGCCATTCTGTGCCTATCTTCGGTGCACCCCCCGTTGGCAAAGGCTCAGGCATGTCGCAAACCCTGTTCAAGGCCGTCATCATTGCCGCCGCTGCGGCGTTCCTCACGCTGTTTTGCGCCGTTGTCATCCCACCGCTGGTCGCGAACCCGGATGTCGCGGGGGCTTTTGCCGCCGGGTTCGTCAATCCTTATGCGAGCGGTTATTCGGCCGATACGCTGGCCTGCTGGGTGATCCTTGCCGCATGGGTGGCCTATGAGGCCAGGGCGCTGGGCATCCGCCACGGCTGGATCGCGGTGGTGCTCGGCATGGTGCCCGGGGTGGCGGTTGGCCTGGCGCTGTATCTGTTGCTGCGCATGAAGCAGCTCGGCGACCGGGCGGCTTGATGGGGCGGCCTGATCGGGCGCCCAGATCGGGAGGATGAGCGGGCAGCCCCCCGCTCACCCCCACATCTTCGCCGCCAATATCCACGCCCATACCAATAGCGTCAGCGTGCCGCCCGCGAAAGTCGCGCGCACCGATTGGCGCAGCAGGCGGCTTTGCATGTCGATCGAGTGCACAAAGGCGGCGAACAGGCGGCGTTGCAGCTTGGGTGCGCAATCATCATCGCCTGTATCAATGCCGTCAGCATCAAATTCCTCCCCAACCAGCAGCGCGCGGAGGCACATCGCGCTCGATGCGATCAGCGGCACGATGCCGATCAGGCTGGCGATGGTCATCACCGGCTGGGTGGCGGCATCCAGGCTCAACGGCGCGCCGGGGCTGGCGGAGATGGGGTGCGTGCCAATCGTCACCATCAGCGCGTTGAACGCCAGCATCCCGCCAATCCGCACCGACAGATCAAGATCGCGATTTTCCAGAAATTCCAGATCGGTGATGAAGCCGGGCGCAGGGTTGTCCCCCCGCATCGCCTGGAACGCACGCAGCCGGGATCGGAAAGAACTCGTGGGCATGCCGCCAGTCTACCCCGGCTGACGCGCATTCGCCAACACCCGTGTGCGGGCGGCTTGACGATGCCGCCGCCGGGGTATCTGCTCGCCGGCAGTCGGGGTGGGGGAAGAATCGGTGATGCGCTTGTTTGTTCGTGCTGTCGCCGCGCTTTCGGCAGTCGCCATGCTTGCCGGATGCACTGGCCATGTGCTGCCCGCCCGCGACCAGTTTATCGTGCCCCGGGGGGATGATGCGGCACGCGTCGCGCAGGCGGCGGTGTTCGTCGATGCCAATGGCAGCTTTTACCCCAGCGGCTGGTGCGCATATCTGTTGAAGCCCACGCAATGCGCCAATGATCCGATCAGGCCACCCGGCCGCTTGCCCGCGCGCAGCCTGCTCAACCTGGCCGATCAGCGCTGGGCTAAGGGATCAGGGGCGGCGCTGCGGGCGAAGATCGATGCCGATGAGGCGCGTCAGCTTGATGCCATCACCGCATTTGCCGCGAACAAGGACCGGCTGTATATTCTGGTGCACGGTTTCAACAGCACGGTGGCTGAAACCGATCCGTCATTTCAGGCCGTCGAGGATCGGCTGGCGGTGGGGCCGCGCGACGGGGTGATCCGCTTTTACTGGGACGGGCTGACCGGATCTGGGCTGGGCGCGCTGAAGATATGGTTCAACGCCGCAGGCTACAGCCAGGTGGCGGGCGCACGCGGCTTGCGCCGGGTGCTCAACCGCCTGCAGGGCAAGGACGTGTATCTGATCGCGCACAGCCGGGGCGCATCGGTGATCCTGTCGGCGTTGGGCGACCCCGTATATGACCGCCAGTTCAAGCAGGATACCAATGCGGTCGCGGCCCATTGGCAACAGCCGGTTACCGATCTGCTGACGCAAAAGCCGCTGCTGGAAAACCAGAACAGCATCCATGTGTTGTTGATGGCCGCCGCGGTCGGGCGGATCGATTTTTGCGATGCCAGCGAGCAGGCGCGGTTTGATATGGCAACAATCCTGCCCCGCAAACGGCTGTTGCGTCGCACGGTGGTGCGCAAGGATGATGCCGCGCGGCCCTGGGTCGGCTGCGTCAAGCTGCGCCGGTTCAGCAATCAGCTGAAATCGATTCGCTACATCGTCAACATCGCCGATCCGGCGCTGAAAAAGGGGGTCGGCTTCCAGTACCGGTTCAACCCGACAACGCTTGGTCTGGAACCCGAAGTTGGCCGGGCAATCGCGCAGGAGGGCGGCTATCCCATGACCGCCTATTTCACCGATCCGCCCCGCGCCAAGCATGACTTTGTCGACTATGTCAGCGATCCCAGCTTTTTTCGCATGCTGTGCGATGCCGGCATCCTGCGCGCCGACCTGAAGGGCGTAGCGGCGCGTTGCAAGTGATGAGGCTTGCAGATGGCGCGCCCAGGTTCGATGAACAGGCGGGGCGGATGGGATTGCGATGATGAATGAATTGATCACCGATCAGGCTGAGCCACACGCCGCTCTGCGCCGCACCGCGACGCCGATGATCGTCACCGCCGGTGCCATGCTGCTTACTGCCTGCGTGCCAATGCCGCATCTCGCCCGCCCGTCCCCCGCACCGCGCTTTGTCGCAATTGATTTCTTCACCGGGCGAACCGAGGGGCGGGCGACCGTGAAGGTGGTGATGCGCAAGCGCCATCCGGTCGCCGTGCACGGCATGGGCGTGGTGTCGCCCGATGGCACGCTTGTGCTGGATCAGATCGTTGAGGAAGCGGGCCAACCGCCCAAGAAGCGACAATGGCATATCCGGGAGACATCGCCTGATCATTATGCGGGCACATTGTCTGATGCGACGGCGGGGGTGACGGGGGTGGCGCGGGGCGACCGGCTGGTGCTGCGCTTCATGATGAAGGGCGGTTTTCGGGCCAAGCAATTGCTGACGCTGCGGCCAGATGGGCAGGCGGCGCATAATGTGCTGATCGTCCGCAAGCTGGGGATGACGGTCGCGGTGCTGGACGAAACCATCACCCGGGTCGCGCCGTAACCCGCCTGCCATGCGCCGCTTTGCCGATCTTCTCGATGCGTTGATCTATACCCGGTCGCGCAACGCCAAGCTGAAGCTGATCGCTGATTATCTGCGCGCCGTGCCCGATCCTGATCGCGGCTGGGCGATGGCCGCGCTGACCGGTGATCTCGACATTGCGGCGGTGAAACCGGCGATCATCCGGGCGCTGATCGAGGCGCGGGTCGACCCGGTATTGTACCGGATGAGCCGCGATTATGTGGGCGATACAGCGGAAACCGTGGCGCTGCTGTGGCCCACCCCCACCCCCACATCTGAAGCGGCCGGCGCGCCGCTGACCCTGGCCGAAGTGGTCGATACGCTGGCCGCCGCGACCCGGGCACAGGGGCCGGTGGTGCTGGCCGCGATGCTCGACCGGCTGGACGCCAGCGAGCGTTTTGCGCTGCTCAAGATGGCGACAGGCGCGCTGCGGATCGGCGTTTCCGCACGGCTCGCCAAAACCGCGCTGGCACAGGCCTTTGCGCTTGATGTCGATGCCGTGGAGGAGGTGTGGCACGGCCTGTCTGCCCCCTATCCCTCGCTCTTCGCCTGGGGGGAGGGGCGCGGGCCCCAGCCGATTGCCACCGATATGCCCGTGTTCCGGTCGTTCATGCTCGCCCATCCGCTGGAAGACCTGCGCCTCAGCCTCGATGAGTATGTGGCCGAATGGAAATGGGACGGCATCCGGGTGCAGATCGTCCATGTCGGCGGCGAGACCCGACTATATAGCCGCGCCGGCGATGACATTACCGCCAGCTTCCCGGATGTCGCGCGCGCCTTTGTTACCCCCGGCGTGGTCGATGGCGAGTTGATGGTGAAGGGCGATGTGCAGGGCGGCGCGGCAGAGGGCGGGGCAGCGGCCAGTTTTAATGCGCTGCAGCAGCGGCTGGGGCGCAAGACGGTGTCGGCGCGGATGCTGGCCGATTACCCGGCGTTCGTGCGACTGTACGATATCCTGTTCGAGGGTACAGCGGACCTGCGCGAATTACCCTGGCATGCCCGGCGGGCAAGGCTGGAGGGGTTTGTCGGCGCGCTCGATGGGGACCGGTTTGACCTGAGCCGGATCATCGATGCCGCTGATTTTGCGGCGCTTGAGGCGATCCGCGACGGTGCGCGCGATGCAGCGATTGAGGGCGTGATGTTGAAACGCCGCGATTCGCCTTACGTCCCCGGGCGGCGCACCGGGCTGTGGTATAAATGGAAGCGCAACCCGCTCTCGGCCGATTGCGTCATGATGTATGCCCAGCGCGGCAGCGGGCGGCGATCCTCCTTTTATTCGGACTATACGTTCGGATGCTGGACGGGCGATCCGGGGGCGGGGGGTGAGCTGTTGCCGGTGGGCAAGGCCTATTCGGGGATTACGGATGACGAGCTGAAGCTGCTCGACAAATTCGTGCGCGATCACACAACCGCACGCTTCGGCCCGGTACGAGAGGTGGAAAAGACGCTGGTGCTGGAGATTGCATTTGATTCAATCCATGCCTCCAAACGCCATAAATCGGGCGTCGCGATGCGATTCCCACGCATATCGCGCATCCGCACGGACAAACCAGCGGCGGAGGCCGACACGGTCGACGGGTTGAAGCGGCTGATCAGTTGAGGTCGCGCGCCAGCACGACAAAGCCCAGATCATCCGTGCGCGGCGCGCCGAAACGCGGGTCGCCATAGGGAAAGGGCCGTTCCTCGCCCGTCAATCGATAGCCGCGCCGGACATAATAGGCGATCAGCTCGCCCCGCTGGCGAATCACCGTCATCTCCATCCGTGTGGCACCAAGCGTATCGCGGGCGAGTGCCTCCGCAGCGGCAATCAGCCGCTTGCCAAGCCCGCGCGCCTGGCCGGTGGGCGCGACGGACAGCAGGCCAAGATAGGCGAGGCCAGGTGCTTTGCTGGTCACCTCAACGCACCCCGCTGCCCCTCCGTCGGCGCGCACGGCGATCAGCAAATGCTGGTCGGCATCGGCAAGGATTTCAGTGATCCCGTCCGGATCAATTCGCTGGCCGCCCAGCAGGTCCGCCTCATGCGTCCAGCCCGCCCGTGCGGCATCACCGCGATAGGCGCTTTCAATCAGCGCGTTGAGCGCCGCGACATCGCTCGCCCCGGCCGGCCGGATCGTGATGTCATCCTGTTCGGGGATCATGGCCCATTCTCCGATCGCGCCGGCTTAATCACCGGGCTGCTGAAAAAGCGAAAACCCGGCGCGCTGTGGGCGCACCGGGTTTTTCTGATATCGCTGGCAAATGCCGGGCGAAATTACTGCATCGGTGCCAGATTGACGGCCGCGAACTTGCCGCGACGATCGACCTCAAGCTCGAATTCCAGCCGGTCGCCTTCGTTCAGCGTCGGCATGCCCGCACGCTCAACCGCGCTGATGTGCACGAACGCATCGGGCTGGCCATCATCGCGCTGAATAAAGCCAAAGCCCTTCATGGCGTTGAAAAACTTCACCGTGCCGGTCGCCTTTTCACCGGTCAGCTGGCGCTGCGGTCCACCCGCACCACCGGCACCGCCAGCGCCACCGCGCGGGGCACCCGGGCCGGCATCGCGATCCCGTGGGGGGCCACGATCTTCGACTGCCATTGGTTCACCGTCGATCTTCAGGTCAGTCGCCGAAATCCGGCCGCCGCGATCGACCAGGGTAAAGCCCAAAGGCTGCCCCTCGGCCAGACCGGTCAGGCCAGCCTGCTCGACGGCGCTGATATGAACGAACACATCTTCGCCGCCATCATCACGAACGACAAAGCCAAAGCCCTTTTGCCCGTTGAAGAACTTGACGACGCCTGTGCCCTCACCAACGACCTGGGGGGGCATGCCGCGCCCGCCGCCGCCTGCCGGTGCGCCGCCAAAGCCGCCACCGCTGCGAAAGCCGCCGCCAGCACCGCCGCCACCGAAGCGGTCACCGCCGCCACCGCCGCCGCCGAACCGGTCGCCGCCACTGCCGAAGCGATCGCCACCGCCACCAAAGCGATCACCACCACCAAAGCCGCTATCGAATCCGCCTTCGCCGAAACCATCACGCTTGTCTTTGCCGCGCCCGCCGCGATCGCCGCGGCGCCCTTTATCGAAACTCATGCCCTGTTCGTCTTCCCGGTTCGCCCATCATAGTTGCAAGACCCCGGCGTCGGACGAAAAACGCAGGTTTCCGGACGCTCCTCTGCTCGCGCCACCCCTTGTGCATAACTCAAAAACTGCCTTGCTGCGAACAAATTCGTCGTGGCGGTTCTTTGCGCAGGCAGGATGATCGCGACCGCTGGTAAATCACCCCGGCGGTGAGCGCCGACCGGTGAAAAAGCGCGCAAACCATGGCCAAAGCATTGAGCGTCGCGGCGTTCGGGTCTAGGCGACGGTGATGACCGTTCATCTGCATGAAGAAGATCTTCCCGCCAATGTCTTTGCCGCCGGGCAATCGATCGCGGTTGACACCGAAACGATGGGGCTCATCACGCCGCGCGACCGGCTATGCGTCATCCAGCTTTCGGATGGCGGGCCTGACGAACATCTGGTGCGGTTTGCGCCCGGCAGTGATTATGCCGCGCCCAATCTGCGCGCGCTGCTGGCTGACCCTGATCGGCTGAAGCTGTTCCATTTTGCCCGGTTCGATCTGGCGGCAATCA
>JBBQDD010000015.1:0-20058 GCA_038319335.1 Sphingomonadales bacterium | reverse complement strand
AGCCTGGTGCCCGGCGTGTTCCTGGTGTTCCTGGCGATTGCTGCGGCGATCACCGGGCTGGCGGTGTTCGCGCTGCCCGTGCTGACCTTGCCGTTGCAGCTTCTCGCCTTTGGCGCGTGGAGCATCGTGTCGATCCTTGTCGGGCGGCGCTGGTATCAGGATTACCCCGTCGCCACGCAGGATCCGATGCTGAATGATCGCGGTGCCCGGATGATCGGCCAGATCGTCACTGTCGTTGAGCCGATCATCCATGGCGAAGGCCGGGTGCAGGTGGGCGACGGTGTGTGGCCAGCGCTGGGAGCCGATGCCGCGCCGGGCACCAGGCTGCGCGTGGCGGGTATGCGCGACGGCAAGCTGCTGGTGGAGGCGCAGGCGGCGCTTTCGTGATGCCCCCCGGCAACTTTCGCGGCGCTGTCACGTTGGGGGGCTAAGCAAAACACCCCATTCCGGGCAGGAGCCAATCGCATGAGCATTTTCGGCATGATCAAGGACGCAATCTGGGGCAAAGCCGCCGCCAAAACCGCGCCCGCCACCGCACCGGCAGCCACCCCCGCCGCTTCCGCAGCCCCAACCGCTGCGAGCGCGGCACCGGCAGCGCCCGTGCATGTTGACGTCACCGCGCTGCTCGATGAAATCGCATCGCATCACGGTGAAAAGCTCAACTGGCGGACGTCGATTGTCGATCTGATGAAGCTGATCGGCCTCGATCCGAGCCTGACCAACCGCAAGGAACTCGCCGAGGAGCTGGGTTATTCCGGTGACAAGGACGGCAGCGCCGAAATGAACATCTGGCTGCACAAGCAGGTGATGCGCAAACTGGCCGAAAATGGCGGCACCATCCCCGAAGAACTGACGCACTGATTGGTGCGCGCGCGGGGCATGGCAATCGCCATGCCCCGCGACGTTCCAGGCAAAGGGCCTATTTCTTCCCGAAGAACCCGCTCGCCATGCCGGCCAGGTCGTTCAGCGGATTGCCGTCGCCGTCGCGGTCTAGCATGCCGCCAATCTGGCCCATCACACCTGCAGTGCCGCCCGCGCCGCCCAACAGGCTCGCGAACTGCGCCAGCGCGCCCTCGCCGCCGATATGGCCGACAATCTGCTGCAGGATATCAGGCGACAGGCCCGTCGCCGCCGCTGCCGTCTGCACGGTATCGCCCGGTGCGGGATGCGCCTTGCCCAGCGCGCCGACCGCCGCCTCCACCTGTTCAGGCGTCAGGCCGATTTTCGTGGCGAGATTTTTGATGTCCACATTCTGGGTCACCTGGCCCAACAGTCCGTCCAGCATCGACATGCGATCTTCCTTCCCCACCGGGCGCACCATGCTGCCCCCACCAATCCTAGCTGATCGGTTGCGCCCGCGCACGCCCGCGATCATAGATTGGCGGGATACTGCCGGGGAGAATGTGGATGTCGTTCAATCGCCGTGATCTTTTGCAGGGCAGCGGTGCCGCCGCGCTGGCCACGATGCTGCCCGCCAGTGCCATCGCCGCGTCCGGCCCCGATTCCGCTGCCGAGGCGCTGCTGGCAAACACGGCAGAGACGATCTTCCAGGATTATCCTGAAGCGGCAGCTGGCCTGGGGCTGGACAAGGGCAAGCGCGCCGCGCTGAAACACCGGCTCAGCGACCGTGGCCCCGCTGGCAAGGCCGCTGCCGCCGACCGGGCACGGCGGGTGCTGGCAAAGCTCAACAAAATCGATGCCGCCACGCTCAGCCCCGCTGTGCGCACCAATGTGGAGGTGGTCCGCACCGCCTATCAGCGCGCCACGGCGGGCTATGCGCTGCCGTACGGCGATGTCGCCACGCTCACCTCTGGCTGGCGCAATTCACCTTATGCGGTGGCGCAGAATGTCGGCGCGTATCTGGATATCCCGCAACTGCTCGATACCGATCACCGCGTTGATACCCCCGCGGATGCCGATGCCTATCTGGCGCGGATGATCGCCTATGCCGGTCAGTTGAACGGCGAGGCAGAGCGGGTGCGCGCCGCCGGTGCCATTGGCGTGCGCCTGCCTGATTTTGCGCTGGCGCAGTGCCTGAAACAGCTGGAAATCGCGCGCAGCGGGCCGGTGGACCAATGGGGCATCGTCACATCGCTGGCCAAGCGCACCGCCAAGATGCCCGGCGACTTCGCCGCCCGCGCCGCCAAGATCGCGACTGACCATATCGCCCCTGCCCTCGCCCGCCAGATCGCCGCGCTGGAGGGCCAGAAAGCCGCCACCACCAGCGACGCGGGCATGTGGAAGCTGCCCCAGGGCGATGCCTATTACGCCTGGGCGCTGCAGGCCGCGACCACCACCACGATGACCCCCGATGAAGTCCACGCCATGGGCCGCGACGAGCTGGCGCGGCTGCACGCCCGCATGGACGTGATCCTGAAGGCGCAGGGCTATACCCAAGGCTCGGTCGGCGCGCGGATGACGGCATTGGGCAAGGATCCGCGCTATCTGTTTGCCGAAGGCGATCCGGGCCGTGCCGAAATCATGGCGTATCTGCGCGACAAGCTGAAGGACATTCGCGCCCGCATGCCGCAGGCCTTCGAAACATTGGTGCCCGGCTATGTCGAGGTAACGCGCATGTCCCCTGCCGCTGAACCCGGCGCGCCGGGTGCCTATGGCGGCGCGGGATCAATCGATGGCAAGGAACCTGGCCGGTTCTGGATCAACCTGGGCAGCACATCGCGCTGGACGCGCTACAGCCTGCCCGATCTGGCCTATCATGAGGCAATCCCTGGCCATGCTTGGCAGGGCGAATACACGTTCAAACAGCCGCTGATCCGCACGCTGATGACGTTCAACGCCTATAGCGAAGGCTGGGGCCTGTACGCTGAGCAGCTGGCCGACGAACTGGGCGTGTATGATGATTTTCCGGCAGGGCGGCTCGGCTATCTGCAATCGCTGGCGTTTCGTGCGTGCCGGATGGTGGTCGACACTGGCATCCACGCCAAACGCTGGACGCGCGATGAGGGGATTGCCTTCTTCGTCACCGAAAATGGCTCAAATCCTGAGGAAGTGCGCAGCGAAGTGGAGCGGTATTGCACCTGGCCGGGCCAGGCCTGCGGATACAAGCTGGGGCACAGCCGCATCAACCAGCTGCGCGACAAGGCAAAGGCCGAGCTTGGCGCGCGCTATGATTTCCGCAAGTTCAACGATGCCGTGGTGCTGGGCGGCAACGTGCCGATGACGGTGCTTGACGGGGTGATCGACCGGCATATTGCGGCGCGCAAAGCGTAAAGCTCGGCAAGCGAGGGGGGATCGAATGACGATCGACGATGCCCAAGCCGATATCAGGCGCGCCTATGTGGGCGGCGGCCCCGGCGCGGTGGTGTCCGGGCTGGTCTGGGCGGTGGCGGCTTATGTCGGCCAACGTTACAGCGTCGCGCAGACCTTTGTGGTGCTGTTCATCGGCGGGATGCTGATATTTCCGTTGAGCATGCTCGTTTCCCGCCTGGTTTTCCGCCGCGCGAAGGAAGCGGCAGATAATCCGCTGGGGATGACGGCACTGGAAAGCACGATCGCGATGATCGGCGGTTTCTTCGCGGCCTGGCTGCTGCTGCCCTTCCGTCCCGCGCTGGTGATGCCGCTGGCGGCGATTGCGGTCGGCACGCATTATTTCGCGTTCAAGACGGTTTATGGCGACCGGCTATACTGGGTGCTGGCGGCGCTGTTGACCGGCGCTGGCTTTGCCCAGATCTACACCGGCGCTATCCCCGGTGGCGTAATGCCGGCGGTGGCAGTGATCGAAATCCTGTTCGGCATCCTGCTTATCGTGCGAAACATTCGTACGACATAAGGCTCGAGCAGCGTCGCTACCGGTTCAGATCACACTCGAAAACCCCCTGGCCGATGCACGCGCGCTTGAGCCTTCACGCCCATTGGTGCGCCTTGCGCATACCGCTGATCAGGTGTCGATACGCAGCAAGGCTTGGTCGCGGTGTTCGCCGGAAGGTGACGCGGTCAACAGCGGCCATCCCAAACGTCGGCACATAGCCTGAACTCCATTCGAATGTGTCCATCAGGCTGAAATGCATATAGCCGATGACCGGCAAGCCCTTGTCGATTGCCTCGCCAAGTTCGGTTACAGACGCGCGGGTGTGGAGAATCCGGCTCGCATCGTCATCGGTATTGAAGCCATGTTCGGTGACAAAAACCGGTATCTTGCAGGCATTATGGGCTTCCCGCACCGCAGCGGTCAGTGCGCCGGGCGGCGCCGCATATTTCCATTTGTCCTGAAACCCACCAGGTTCAGGCGGCAGATATCCCGTCGGGCCGGTCCGAAACTGATAATAGGCCTGAACGCCGATGAAATCGTCGTTCGATGCCGCTGCGTAAAACGGCGCCCGCGCATTATCGAATATCCGCCGGTACAGGGTTTCGCCGCCAGGACCCACTGACAATTGCTGGAGCGCCAACGTGATGCCAACCTTCACATGCGGTGCGGCGGATTTGATCGCGTCACGCCCCTTGGCATGGGCGAGCAAACAATTGTCGCGCACCTTGAACGCATCTCCCATGAAGAACGCGCCAAATCTGTCGGATCCGATGTGGCGTGCGGCGGCTGCACGAATGGATTCCTGCTGTTTCCAGGGGCTGCCATTCGCAATGATGTACGACGTTACCTGCGCATTGGGTTCGTTGATCGTGCACGCCCAGCCAATCACATCCCCCAGCGCCTTTGCCGTCACAGCGCAATATCTGGTGAAATGATCGACAGTGGCCGCGTTCTCCCACCCGCCCAGCGCGGCAATCCAGCGGGGGTTGGTGAAGTGGTGGAACGTGACGACGGGCTCGATGCCCATCTCACGGCATGTCACGCATATATTGCGATAGTAAGCGAGCATTGCCGCTGAATATTGCCCGGGCTCCGGCTCAATCCGCGCCCATTCAACAGAGAAACGATAGCTGTTCAGGCCGGCAAGCCGGATCAGCGCGAGATCTTCGCGCCAGCGGTTGAAACTGTCGCAGGCATCGCCTGATGGTTCCTTGAAATAGGTGCCCGGCAGATTTTCCAGCACCCAGTAATCTGAATTTACATTATTGCCTTCAATCACATGGGCTGCGGTGGCCACGCCCCACATGAACGCATCTGCAGCAGATCGCCTGGCAGCAAGCGGAGCAGCAGCAACGGCCGTGACACCCGCCAACATTGCCTCGCGCCGGTTGATCATGGCGCTCGCCCGGGGATGGTGCTCAGGCAGGCGCTGTGGCCCTTAACGAAACACTGCCGAACCCGGATCACCATAAACCGCTCCCTGACAGCCGACAGGTAAGCCGCCTGGCGACAGCAACTGATCAGACGTTGCATTCGCAGTCAATGGCGCCGAAATTTGCGATGATATCAGTCCGACCTAATCCAACGGGCACCAGCATATTGACCGAAAACAGCCCGGTGAGAAACGGGCCCGGTTACGCGGGCTGGTGAACCTTGGGCGCGGATTGTCGCACACCCTCGTCCACATGCTCGGCGAACTGCGCAAAATTCTCGACGAACTGGTCGACCAGCTTGGCTGCCGTTGCGTCATAGGCAGCGGTGTCTGCCCAGGTGCCGCGCGGATCTAGGATCGCGCTGTTGACGCCCGGCACGCTGGTGGGCACTTTGAAGCCGAAATTGGGATCGGTGCGGAATTCGGCATCGTTCAGACTGCCGTCGAGCGCCGCGTTGAGCAGCGCGCGGGTCGCCTTGATCGGCATCCGGCTGCCAACGCCGTATTTGCCGCCAGTCCAGCCGGTATTGACCAGCCAGCAATCGACCCCGCCCTTGGCAATCCGCTCCTTCAGCAGATTGCCATAGATGCTTGGGTGGCGCGGCATGAAGGGCGCGCCGAAACAGGTCGAAAACGTCGCATCGGGCTCCGTCACGCCAATCTCCGTGCCCGCAACCCGCGCGGTATAGCCGGACAGGAAGTGGTACATCGCCTGATCGGGCGTCAGCTTGGCGATGGGCGGCAGCACGCCATAAGCGTCCGCCGTCAGCATCACGATGTTCTTGGGCACCGGCCCCATATTGTCAGCCGACGCATTAGGGATGAAATCAATCGGGTATGATCCCCGGCTGTTTTCCGCCAGCGTCGCATCATCCAGATCGAGTTCGCGGGTTGCGGCATCCATCACGACATTTTCCAGCACGGTGCCGAACCGCTTGGTGGTCGCGTAAATCTCCGGCTCGGCCTCTGCGGACAGGCGGATCATCTTGGCGTAGCAGCCGCCCTCAAAATTGAAGACCGCCGTGTCGGACCAGCCATGTTCGTCATCGCCAATCAGCGTGCGGCTGGCATCCGCACTCAGCGTGGTCTTGCCGGTGCCGGACAAGCCGAAAAACACCGCCGTATCGCCCTTGGGGCCGATATTGGCGGAACAATGCATCGGCATGATGCCATCAACCGGCAGCAGATAGTTGAGCAGGCCGAACACGCTCTTTTTCATCTCACCGGCATAGGCGGTGCCGCCGATCAGGATCAGCTTTTCCGTGAAGTTCACCGCAATCACGGTTTCGCTGCGGCACCCGTGACGCGCGGGATCAGCGCGGAAGCTGGGCAGGTCGATGATGGTATATTCTGGGTCGAAACCTGGCAGCGCCGCTTCTTCCGGCCGCACCAGCATCGTGCGGATGAACAGATTGTGCCACGCCAGTTCGTTGATCACGCGCACCCGCACGCGGTGTTCAGGCTGCGATCCGCCGAACAAATCCTGCACGAACAGCGTTTCCTTGTCGGCCAGCGCGGCAATGAAATCAGCCTTCAGCGCAGCGAAATGCGCCGGGTCCATCGCGGCGTTCGATTTGCCCCACCACACGGTGTTTTCGGTTTCGGCATCGCGGACGATGAACTTGTCGGTTGCCGATCGCCCCGTCTTTGCGCCGGTTTCAACCACCAGCGCGCCGCCCTGGGCCAGTCGCCCCTCGCCGCGCGCAATCGCATGTTCGACCAGCGGCGCCGTAATCAGGTTCCATTGAACCTGCGCATTGGTGGCGAATCCCTGGGCCTCCAGGCCCTTATGGGGGGTGCGCTCGGTCACGATATTCTCTCCTGGAATTGGTGTCGCCTGCGGCGTTAACGTTTGATGCCTGCCGCATATCCCCCAACGCGCACCCGGTCAAACGCAGCGCCGGAGCATGCCGGGGCACGGGGGTGTGCGCTGGCGGTTGAGCCGCTGGCGGCTTTGGCCTAGGCAAGTGACCTGTAACAAAGGATTTGGCTGCCGATGACGGCTACGATCGCGCTCGTCGATGATGATCGCAACATCCTCACCTCCGTATCGATCGCGCTGCAGGCCGAAGGCTTTGTGACGCGGGTCTATTCCGACGGGGAGACGGCGCTGAAGGCGCTGATCGACAATCCGCCCGATCTGGCGATTTTCGACATCAAGATGCCGCGCATGGACGGGCTGGAACTGCTCCGCCGCCTGCGCGAAAAAAGCGCGATGCCGGTGATATTCCTGACCAGCAAGGATGACGAGCTGGACGTGGCGCTGGGCCTGGCGATGGGGGCGGTCGATTATATCGCCAAGCCATTTTCGCAGCGGCTGTTGATTGCGCGTATCCGCGCCATCCTGCGCCGCGCCGAACTGACCAGGCCGACCGCCCCGGGTGAGGAGGCAGCCCCCACCGAAATCCTGCAGCGTGGGCGGCTGGCCATGGACCCTGCCCGGCACCGCGTGACGTGGAACGATCTGCCCGTCACGTTGACCGTCACCGAATTCCTCATTCTCGAAACGCTGGCGCAACGGCCGGGAATCGTGAAGACTCGCAACCAGCTTATGGACGCGGCTTATCAGGACGACATCTATGTCGACGACCGGACCATCGACAGCCACATCAAGCGCGTTCGTCGCAAATTCCGCCAGGTGGCTCCGGAATTCGATGCGATTGAGACGCTTTATGGCGCAGGCTATCGATTCTCGGAAGAATGACGAGAATGATAACGACCTGTCGCTGCGCTGGTCGGGCCGGGTATCGCTGACCCGGCGGATTCTGGCGGTAAACATCTTCGCGCTGGCGATGCTGGCGGGCGGGTTCTTCTACCTCGACAGTTATCGCAGCCGCATTGTCGACAGCCGGGTGGCGCAGGCCAAGCGCGAAGCGGGGCTGATTGGGGAGGCGCTGGCGGCGGCTAGTGCCGACCGGCGGGCATCGCTCGCCATTGATCTTGCCAATCGCACCGGCACGCGCATCCGCCTGTTCGACGCGCGCGGCGCGCTGGCCGGGGATACCCGTGCGATGGGCCTGCGCAATTTCGCGCTGCTCGATCCCGACAAGGACGGCCCGGGCCCCGCCGCAGGCCGCTTCCTGGATGCCATGATCGATACCGTGGTGGGTGCCCAGCGCGCGCCATTGTACCGCGAACGGCGGGCCGGGCAGACCTGGCCAGATGTACCCGCCGCCCGAAAGGACAACGCGCCGGTCGCGACGGTGTGGCGCGCGCCTGATCGCACGCCGGTGATTACGGCGGCCGCCCCGCTGCCCGGTAATGCGGTTGTGATGACCGCCATCAACGCCCGCGACATCACGCAGACGGTTCGGATCGAGCGGTTCCGGCTGAGCATCGTCCTGCTGGTGGTGTCGATCGCGTCGATATTATTATCGCTGTTTCTGGCGCGGACCATTGTGCGCCCGTTGCGGCGGCTGGCGCGCGCAGCAGTGCGGGTGCGGCTGGGGCGGGCACGCGAGGTGGTGGTGCCCCGCCTGCCCTCTCGCGGCGACGAAATCGGCATGCTCGCCCGCGCGCTATCGGACATGAGCCAGGCGTTGCGCGCCCGCATTGACGCGACCGAGGCGTTTGCCGCCGATGTCACGCATGAAATGAAGAACCCGCTCGCATCGCTGCGATCGGCGGTGGAGGGGCTGGGCACCGTTCATGATCCAGCGTTGCAGGCGCGCCTGCTGGCAATCGTGCGCGATGACGTGCACCGGCTCGACCGGCTGATCAGCGATATTTCCGAAGCCTCCCGCCTCGACGCCCAGCTCAGCCGCGCGAAATTCGAACCGGTGGATATCGGCGCGATGATCGACGGGCTGCTCGCCGCGCGGGTTGATCGGGGGATTGAACGGGGCCTGCAGATGCGGTTCGATCGCCGCATCGACGGGCCGGTGGTGATCATGGGCGAAGGCGGCCGGCTGGAACGCGTGTTCGAAAACCTGATCGACAACGCCATTTCCTTTTCCCCCGACAATGGCCTGATCGCAATCGCGATGAAACGCGACGGGCGCGACATTGTGGTGCAAGTGGAAGATGCCGGTCCCGGCGTCCCGCCTGAAGCCCGCGACCAGGTGTTCCGCCGCTTCCAGTCGATCCGCCCGGAAAATGAAGAATTTGGCAAGCATTCGGGCCTAGGCCTTGCCATTGCGCGGACCATCGTGGAGGGGCATCAAGGCGAAATCGCGGTCGAATCACGCGACGATGCCTTGAGTGGTGCGCGCTTCGTCGTCCGGTTACCATGCGCTGAAATTCTGTGATTGTTGTTCGCTTTCAACGCCAGCACGCCTTGCTTCAGGAGCCTCGATGGCCATTGTTTCCTCTGAAACACTGCACGCATCGTGCATCGCGATCGGCGATCATGCCGTGCTGATCGAGGGGCGATCAGGGGCGGGCAAATCTGATCTGGCACTGCGGCTCATCGATCGCGGGGCAGCGTTGGTCAGCGATGATTATACCGTGCTGATGCGATCGGGGCGAACGCTGGTTGCCACGCCGCCCGCCACCATCGCGGGCAAAATCGAAGTGCGCGGGCTGGGCATCCTCGACATGCCGTACCGGGACAAGGTGCCGGTCGCGCTGCTGGTCGAGCTGGCCGATACCGTCGAACGCATGCCGCCCGACCCGCAGATGCGCCGGATTGCGGGTATCGATGTGCCGGTGGTGGCAATAAACGGCCATGACGCATCGGGCCCGATCAAGGTTGAGCTCGCGCTGAAGCGCGTCCTGGCGTCAACGCGGTGACCCAGCCGCCAAAGGATATTCTGCTCGTCACCGGCATGTCCGGCGCGGGCAAATCCACCACGCTGAAGACGCTGGAGGATCTGGGGTGGGAGGTTGTCGACAATCTGCCGCTGCTGCTGCTCGATCGGCTGCTTTCCACCGAATTGCCGCCGGGATCGGGCGGTGATGATCGCCCGCTCGCAATCGGCATCGGCGCGCAGACCCGCGGCTTTGATCCGGATAAGGTCGTCAAGCGGATCAAGAAGCTACAGGCCGAACATGGTCATGATATCGGCACGCTGTTTCTCGATTGCGCAGGCGGTGAACTCGAACGGCGTTATTCCGAAACCCGGCGGCGGCACCCGCTGGCGCTGGATCGCCCCGCGTCGGACGGCATCGCCCGGGAGCGGGAGCTGCTCGCACCACTGCGGCGCTGGGCGAACCGGCTGATCGACACGACCGACCTGTCGAGCAACGCGCTGGCACAGCAGATCAGGGCCAGCTTCGCGCGTGACGGCCTCAGCGCGCCGACGCTGTCGGTGATGTCGTTCGGCTTTGCCCGGGGGCTGCCCCGCGATGCCGATCTGGTGCTGGACATGCGGTTCCTGCGCAACCCGCATTGGGATGATGCGCTGCGTCCCGGCACCGGGCTCGATGCCGATGTAAGCGCCTATGTCGCTGCCGATCCGGCCTATGATGCCGCCATGGCAGCAATTGATGCGATGATCCTGCTGTTGCTGCCGCGGTATCGTGCGGAAGGAAAATCCTATGTTACCATAGCGTTCGGCTGTACCGGGGGCAGACACCGCTCCGTCCATGTTGCCGAACGTATGGCGAAGCAGTTGCGCGACGCGGGATTTTCGCCCACGGTTACGCACCGCGATCTGGCAGCGGCATCGCAGGACTCGCTTGAAGGCGCGCTGGCGATCTCGGGGGACGATCCCGCGGATCGGATGACGGCCACAGACGTGACAATGACGGGGACGATACTGAAGTGATCGGGCGGCGATGATCGGGCTGGTACTCGTTACCCATGGCCGTCTGGCCGAAGAATTCGTGACGGCGATGGAACATGTCGTCGGCAAGCAAGATCGTATTGCCACAATTTCGATCGGGCCAGAGGATGATATGGAGGGTCGGCGCGCTGATATCGCCGCCGCCATTACCGAAGTCGACACGGGTCAGGGCGTCATCGTGCTGACTGATCTGTTCGGCGGTACGCCGTCCAACCTGGCAATCTCGCTGATGGAAACGGGGCGCGTGGAGGTGATTGCCGGCATCAACCTGCCCATGCTCATCCGGCTTGAAGGCGCACGCAAATCAATGAAAGTGACTGAAGCCGTCGCCGCCGCGCGCGAAGCGGGCCGCAAATATATATCGGTCGCGTCCGAAGTGCTGGGTGAAGCCGCAGCGTGACCAAGATTGTCCGCACCGTTACCATTACCAACCGTCGCGGCCTGCATGCGCGGGCGAGCGCGAAATTCGTGACGCTGGCATCGTCGCAGCCCGTGGAAGTCGCCGTCGTGAAGGACGGATCGCCGGTTACCGGCACGTCGATCATGGGGCTGATGATGCTGGGCGCGGCGATGGGCGATCACATCACGATCAGTGCCGAAGGCGACGGCGCGCAGGCCGCCGTGGATGCACTGGCCGAACTGGTCGAGGCCAAGTTCGGCGAGGACTGACCCCGCCTATGCCGCGTGAAATCACCGCCTATTCCAATCCTCTGATCAAGCGAATCCGGGGTCTGCGTGACAAGCGCCATCGCCGCGAGGAAGGGCTTTTCCTGGCGGAGGGGCTGCGCATCCTCACCGAAGCACGCGAAACCGGGCGGCTGCCGCTCTATCTGTTTTTCGCGCGTGACACTGCGGCGCACCCGCTGGTCGCCGCGCTGATCACTGATGTGGAGGCAGCGGGCGGCGAGGCGATCGAGACGGTGCCCGACATCCTGGCCAAATTGTCCGGCAAGGATAATCCGCAGGCAGTGGTGGGGGTGTTCGCTGAATTCTCCCGCCCGCTGGCCTCGCTTGACCGTGCCAGCGCAGACATCTGGCTGGTTGCAGAGCGGCTGCGCGATCCCGGCAATCTGGGCACGATTTTGCGCACCGGCGACGCAGTGGGCGCGGGCGGGCTGATCCTGATCGGCGACTGCGTGGACCCGTTTTCGGTGGAAGCCGTGCGCGCGAGCATGGGCGCGCTGTTCACGGTGCCCGTGGTGCAATGCGACTGGCCCGCGGTTGTCGGATGGCTGCGCCCCGGGCCCGGCCACCTGGTCGGACTGAGCCTGGATACCGACACGGATGACCGCGCCGCCACCTATTGCGCGCCCACCTTCCTACTGACCGGCAACGAAGCGCAAGGCATGCCGGACGAATATGCGGCGGCATGCGACCTGTTGGTCAAAATCCCGATGCTGGGCAAAGCGGACAGCCTGAACGCAGCGGTGGCGACAGCGGTGATGGCGTATCAGGTGCTGGCGCGGGGGTGAATGGCCCACGCGGCACTGCTAGACCCGGTTTTGCGACGCGGGGCGTTGTCCCGGGGCTCGTTACACTAAATGGCGCGGCTACCCCGGCATTGAGCCGGGGGTCCAGCTTCTCTCGGCCGTCGACAATAAGCGGGACCCCGGGTCAAGCCCAAGGCGACGATTGAATTTTATTGGCCTCGGGAAACCGGTGCGCATCAAATGGCATGTGAATCGTGACGCAGCGGCCCCGCCACGCCCTGCTCCCCCTCCCTACTCCGCCGCCTTTTCCGCCTCTTCGATCAACAACGGCTCATCAGACCCGCGCGCCATCACGTCGACCGGTGCGACGTCGTCCAACTCCCGCGCGCCAGTCTCGATATTGAGCGCCTTGAACTTACGCCCAGTGACCATCAATCGCCCGTTGAAGGAATTGGAAAAGCTGTTGAAATTGTTGACGGCACTGTTCAGCCCCCTGCCGACCTTGCGCAGATCATCGGCAACCTTGGCCAACCGGTCGTGCATTTCCTTGCCCAGTTCGCCGATCTGGCGCGCTTCCTTGGCGAGTTTTTCCTGCCGCCACACTGCAGACACGGTGCGCGCAATCGCGATCAGGTTGGTGGGGGTCGCCAGCAGCACGCGCTTTTCGAACGCGAAATCCCACAATGTTGGATCATGCTCCAACGCCGCCGACAGGAAGTGCTCGCCGGGCACGAACATGATCACATAGTCCGGCGCATCCGCAAACTGGCTCCAATAGGCCTTGTTGCCCAGCCCGTTCACATGCGCGCGCATCGATGCGGCGTGCAGCGCCAGGCCCTTTAGCCGTTCCGCCTCATCCACGGCGCCGAACGCATCCTGATAGGCGTTGAGCGATACCTTGGCGTCGATCACCAGCGCGCGGCCACCGGGCACGCGCACGATCGCGTCGGGGCGGAGCCGCCCGCCCTCGTCATCGCCGCCCGCGACGCTCACCTCCGTCTGAAAATCGGTGTGTTCGGCCAGCCCGCACGTCTCCAGCACATTCTTCAGCTGCTGCTCACCCCAGCGCCCGCGCGATTTTGGCGCATTGCGCAGCGAATTGACCAGCTTGGCCGCCTCGCTCGACACCTTTTCCTGGCCGACGCGCAGCCCCTCCAACTGTCCTTTCAGCTGATCGAACGCGCTGGTGCGATCCACCTCGACCTTTTTCACCGTTTCCTCATACAGCGACAGCCGATCGCTGACGGGTTGCAGCATCGATCGCAGATTTTGCCCCGCGGTTTCCTCCGATTGCTTGAAGCGTTCGTCAGCGCGCTTCAGGAAATTCTCCTGCGCTTCGCTCAACAGCCTGTTGGATACATCGGCAAATTGCGCCGCCATCATCTCCTTGGCTTCGCGCAGTTCCGCCAGCCGCTGTTCAAATGCCCCTGCCTGCGCTTTCAGCGTAGCAAGATCGGTGCGCGCAGCATCGCGCTCCTCGCGCACCTGTTCCAGCGTGGCGGCCAGGCTGGCGACGCCCTTGGCACGCTCCTCCGCGCCGGCCAGATCGGTGATTGCGCGGCGAAATTCGTCCGTGCGGGCATCGCGCTCCGCCCGCGCCTGCGCTGCCCCGCGCCCGCCCAGCACCCAGCCAATCGTCAGCCCCACCACCAGCGACACGAGCAGGAAAACGAAGATAAACGGGTCCAATGCGCGTGCCCCTTGATAGAACGAAGCACGAACTTAACCGGCATTGGCGGCACCGGCAAGGGCGGCCACCAGGCCATCTCCTGACCATGACGCCAGTGCATCGCTGCGTGATGGCGGCAATAATTGGATAATCACCGCGTTTCGTGAAAGCCCGCGCATCCGGGATCGCCCAAGTGCAGCATCGGTCGGCTGGCACATCGCTTGCCGGGCATTGTGCATGAGGAGCAAATCGATGCGAAACTTCAATTCTTTTAGGCTGGCGGCAGTCGCCCTGTCCGGCGCGTTTCTGTCTGGCGCTGTTCTGTCCGCCCCTGCGCAAGCCGCTGGCGAGATTGCTGAAGTAAAGGCGATCCAGGCCGTCATCGCCAAGGAATCCGGCCGGCCCGCTTATGCCGCTGGCAAGGGCGTCAACTTCAAGGCCAGCGACAATGTGTTCATGAAAAGCGCGCTGGCGGTGGACTTCACCTTCCGCAAGGCCAGCGTGACCTTGCCATTGTATCGCGGCGTGGGGCCAAGCGGCCAGCCAACCTATTTCATCATCACCGAAGCCGCTGATTTCGATGTCGCCAAGGCGATGGGCATCAATTATGCGCCCAAATTGGCAAAGGCAGCCAATTCGGCGGGTGCCATGCGGGTGACGATCGCCAATGGTGTCGTCAAACTGCCCGGCGATGTCGATTTCAGCCCCAATTACGCGGTTGCACCCGGCGCGGGCGACAAGCCCTTCCCGCCCAGCGTCGCGACCCCCGGCGCGGTTGGCGATGCCAATTATTCGTCGCTCGCCGTGCTGCCCAGCGGGCAAGTGCTGAACATTCAGGTCGTCGCCAACGCCACCGGGCAGCATGATCGTGCCGTCAACGTCAACATTGCCAAGCGCACCGTCACCATGTCGCTGCTCGACGGGATGCATAATGGGAAGCAGTGGTTCTATCACCTCGTCACCGATGTATCGGCGGATGTGCCGTCCGTGCTCGAAAAGGGCGTGTATGCGCCAAAGCTCGGGAAGCTGCCGACCATCGGCAAGTCGACGCCGGCTGATCAATCGGCGCTGCTGGGTTTTTCGCCCGTGCTCAACGGGCCGCGCGATGCAAACTCTGATCAGTCACAGGGTTTTGAACTGTCACTCGCCAATGGCGGGATTGATCCCATCAACGTGTTCCCGGTAGGCCCGCAGAACGACAACCGCTCAGCCACCAACAACTACAGCCCGATGTGGGATGCGCATGTCAGCCAGTGGACGGCAAAGGCCATCGCTGCAGGCAAGGTTCGGCGGATCACTTCGCTCGCCGATTTGAAGGCGCTGATCGCGGCGGGCGATGTCGAAAGCGCGTTCATCAACCCACCGGCTGTTGGCAACAGCTTTGTCGGCGGGCTGCGGCCAACCGGCGCGATCATCAATTGCCCGGTGATCGCCCAACCCGACCTGCCATCGCGCTGATCGGAACCACGTTTCAAGCCAAATTGGGGGGGTCGGCGGATATCGTCGGCCCCCTTTTTTGATTCGCGCAGGTTTGGCGCATGGGGCCGGGAGCGGGTGCACCAGCTTGGCATTCCCGGCAATCGCGCCGTTCAGGGAAGCGCGTTTTTGGCCCCGAAGCCGAAAAGCAGCGCAATATCGCGAAAGCCACCGCACCGCCCCTGCCATAGCTTTCGCTATCGGAGAGCGTGCCATGCCGTGGAATCAGCTATCGTCGTGGTTTGCCCGGCAGGTGCCCGTTCGGGGCGATCCGCCGCCAGCGCTGACGCTGGTGACGCTGAACATCACCGATCATGATCCGGATGCGCGCGCCTTTTACGCCGCCACCGAATTCGACATGCTGGTGGAATGGGCGCGCACGGGCCAGTTTATCCTTGGCTTTGCAGCGGGTGAGCGCAGTGAACTGACCTTGCTCTGCGCAGATCCCGTCGCTGCCGTTACCGCGCGGATCAACGAGCTGCCACTGGTACAGGCGGGGATAGCCAGCGCCGATATCCGCGCCGTCACCATGCTTCGGCTTGCCGCGACGCCACAATTCGCCTGGCATTGATGCGCGTGGATCGCCCCGCCGGACCGCGCCAGCAATAGCGCGATCTTGCGGTTTTCATCGCGATATCAATCGTTAACTGTGGGTAGCTCCACCTTCGAATGATAAGCCTGTTCCCGAAGAACGCGAATGGGGGGCGCGTTTGGCGCGCCAAATGCCGCCCCCCGTCCGCCACTACCCGATCATCAGTTTTCAGATCATCAGTTTTCAGATCATCAGTTTTCAGGGAGTTGGCGTCTTGGATTCAGTGCATGGTGACAGCGCAAACCACGAGCGATTGGTCTATCAGGCCGCCATCGGCCATGTCGCCTATGATTCCGTGCGCTTCAGCGCCGCGCCGATTGCGGACGCGGTATCCCCCAACGAAAATCCGCTGCTGATCGTCGAGCATCGGGGCGTCCAGAGCCAGGGCATGGCAGAGGCTGTCCACACATCGGTTCGCGATACGCTGTTCGTCAATCTGGGGTCGCACGGCCGGGTTTCAGGCAAGCGCGCGGGGCAGCGTTTTGCCCAGGATCTCCATTATGGCCATGTCGGTTTCGTGCCACGCGCCGTCGATATCGACATCGCCTATCCGGCATCGAACGGCGCGCTGATGCTGTTTCTACCTGATGCCATGCTGGACGGGGTGATGGCGGAAATGGGAGCCAACGCCGTGCCCGTCATGGCGGCCGCCCCACGGGAACGGCTGCGTCAGCTGATTGCGCTGATCGATGCTGAAACGCGCGCGCCGGGTTTTGCATCCGATCTGATGATCGACGGCATTTTGCGCGCCATCGCCACCATCCTGGTGCGCGGCGACCAGCCTGTCGAGGCAGGCGGGGCCAACCGGGTCCATATGTCGCGCGCAAAACTGAACCGGGTGATCGATTTTGTCGAGGCGCGGCTCGACCAGCCACTCAGCCTGGAAGATCTTGCCAGGATTGCCGATCTGTCGCCGTTCCACTTCTCCCGCGTGTTCAAGCTCACGACCGGCGAAACGCCCTATCACTTTGTCTGCTCACGGCGGCTGGCGCGCGCCCAGCAACTGCTGACGACCGAGGAGATGCCGCTCGCCGAGCTGGCCCTGGTGTGTGGCTTTGCCAGCCAGTCCCATTTTACCGCCGCCTTTTCAAAGGCCTTTGGTACGTCGCCCGGCAGGTATCGGCGCGCGCGTTCACGATCCTAGCCAATGCCCAGATGGCAGCAATTTACGGACAAATCACACCGGGATTGAAAGCACTGCCCCCGACATACCGTTAAAAAAAACGGCGTGGATCATTTGGGAGTGTGCGTGATGCAGGGCTTGTCGTTCGGTTTGTCCCCCCTTTTGCGGCTAACGCTGGCCGCGCTTGTCGCGGTGGCGCCGGTCGCCAGTGCCCAAGCGCAACAAGCAGAGCCTGAGGCAGAGGCAGCGCCATCGCCCGCCACTGAATGGACGCCGCTGGAGTTTGATCGGTTCGGCGATGAACTGACCGAAAAATGGATTCCCGTACCCAATGGCGACAGCGGCGCGCCGCGCCAGGGCTGGCTCGCCACGGCGGACGGATTTTTCACCCGGGAAGCGCACCTTGCTTACGACTATGTCGATGGTCGCGGTTTTGACAGCCATGAGGTGCTGGCACGCTTCAACCACCCGATTTCTCGGCGGCTATGGGCGGGCATCGAAGTGCCGTTCTTCCAGCAATCAGGCAGCGTCCGCGATTTCGGCGATGTGACGCTGACCACGTTGGTGATGCTGCACGAATCGCGGAACGTGTCGATCAACGCCGGGGTCGGCTGGCGGCTGCCCACCGGCACGGTCGCGCTGGGCAACCAGGTGTTTGCAGCCCAGCCCCAGCTGAATTTCTGGAGCGATGTCGGCAGTGGTTTTTCGCTGCGTGGCCGGGTGGGGTATGAATTTGCCAACGCCAACCGACCCGACAATTTCGTGCTGAACGCTACCTTCGGACAGACCGTCACCAAGCACAGCGACGCTCCTTTTGGTGATCTGAGCTGGTATCTGGCGACCAACTGGCGCGAGCCGACAGGTGGCCGTGGGCAATCATTCGTCAGCCTGACGCCCGGCATGCGGACCCATGTCGGCGGCAACCTGTTCCTGCTTGCCGGGGTGGAATTTCCGGTAACGGACAACCGCGCATCGTTCAGCGAGCGTTACATCATCCAGCTCGTCCAGGGTTTCTGATTGCGTCCATGCAACGACTTCGTATCGCCGCCGCTAAGCCCCCATCCCCCCAAAGCGGCGGCGATACTCTGCCGGGGTTAAACCGGTGACCGCCCGGAACTGGGTGGAAAAATGCGCATGGGTGGCAAAACCGCACAGCCGCGCCACCTCTGCAATTGGCGTGTCGCCCCGCCTGATCATATCCTGCGCCACCGCAATCCGCTCTCGAATCACATAGCCATAGGGCGGCAGGCCTGTGCTTTCCTTGAAGGCGCGCACGAAGTGAAACCGGCTATACCCCGCCACCATGGCCAGATCGGCAAGCGTGATCCGCTCGGCGATGTTGCTGCGGACGAAATCGCGCACGCGCGATACCGTGTGCGGGCTCAGCATCAGGCGGCGATATTGCCGAAACTCGCCACCCCAATGCGACGTCGCCGCCAGCCTGACGAGCAACGCATCGAAATAACAGTCAGACGACAAGGCCCAGTCGGGATCGTCCCGCCCATCCATCAGCAATGCGAACAGATTGGCGACATGCGGATCGGGCCGGCCGATGGTTTCGGCAAAACTGACGCTGGTCGGCGCACGGTGATAGGTATCGGCGACCAGCGTCGCGAAATAGTCCGGCGCGACATACAGATGGGCAAAGCCGATCGGCCCCTGTGTCCGCCAGCGATACACGCTGCCCGCTTCCACCGTCGTCGTCGCATTCAGCGTGACGTCAACGATCCGCTGCCCACCGCCCCCGTTGCGTTGCACCCGTTTTGGGCCGCGCTGGTGCAGCACGACGAGATGATGGTCGAGCGCGGGCTGGTGCATCGCGGGGCTGGTGTCAGCAAAGCTTTGCAGAAAACCGCCCGGCAACGCGCACGGCGCCAAGGCGGATACCGGCAGAGTCCCTTGCCTGGCCGGATCGGCAGCCGGTGCAGCTGCCCATTCCCGCCATTGCCGGGGATCGACGGGCTGATTTCGATTTGGCGATTCCATCATCCCCCCTTATGCGCCCTCCGCGCCACCAACGTCTTGCTAACACCAACGTCTGGCTAACAAAGGACGGCGCGGATCGTTGGTCAGAAGCGCCGAAAAGGATCGTTACCTCACCCGAACGGGATAGTTTGGCACCAAAGTGTCCGAAAAAGCGTCCGGGGATGCCACCTCGGGCCCTTCCCCGGCGCAGGCCGGGGCCTAGCGGGGAGCGCGCGGTCGCATCCCTTCGAACCCGCGCGCCGGACCAGCATGCCAAAAATATGCTTCGACATCGCGAGCGCAGCGAAGCAATGATGGGGTAGTGCCAATAGGCGCTAAATTCCGTCGGCAACCACCACGCGGCCGCCAGCTTCGAGCTGCGCGGTCACATCGGCGATGCAGGCGTCGATCACGCCCTGATCGGTGCCGCGCACCACGAAGTTGGCCCCCACCCGGCCCTCGCGGAAAAAGGGGTAGCTGCCGATGGCAACGCCGGGATGCGCGCGTTCGGCCTTGCCCAGCATTTCGGCGACTTCGCTTTCCGCGACCCAGCAGCCGATCGTGCGGGACAGCACGGGCTGCCCACCCTCCAGCGTGCCGGTCAATGCATCGAGCATGCCCGCCGTGATGTGCGGCACGCCCGCCATGACGAATATATTGCCGATCTGGATGCCCGGCGCGCCCGACATGCGGTTTTCGATCAGCGCTGCGCCGTCGGGCACGCGGGCCATGCGTTTGCGCGCTTCCGTCAGCCCGCCGCGCGTCGCGTAATATCCCTCCAGCACCGCTAGCGCGCGCGGGTGATGCACCACGGCCACGCCCAGCGCCGCTGCAATCGCATCGACGGTGATGTCGTCATGCGTGGGGCCAATGCCG
>JBBQDD010000014.1:0-20254 GCA_038319335.1 Sphingomonadales bacterium | reverse complement strand
GTGGTCGGCGCGGCCGACGCCGGGGGGGCGTGGAGGCTGCGCAAGGATCGCCCGGTCAACGTGTTTTCGCCGGGCCTGCATCGTTTCCCCGGCGCCTGGGCCAATCCGGATGAATTCGATATCGATCGCTGGCTGCCGGAGAATGAGGCGCAGCACCACCCGCATGCCTATAAACCGTTCGGCAATGGCGCGCGCGCCTGCATCGGGCGGCAGTTCGCGATGGTGGAAGCAAAGCTGGCGCTGGCGATGATCCTGCAGAAATTCGCGATCGGCGATCCGCATATGTATCGGCTGCAGATCAAGGAAACGCTGTCGATCAAGCCCGATCAGTTCTTCATGCGTGTGCGGCTGCGCGCGCCGCATGAGCGGATGAGTGTACCCGCCCCCGCAAAGGTTCCCACCGAGGATGCGCCAGCCGCCACCGTTTCGGGCAATGGCCAGCGCTTTGCCGTGTTGTACGGCACCAGCCTGGGCACCGCGCGCGACATTGCCGAGGAAATTGCCGAGCGCGCCAGCGTCGATGGGTTCGAGGTGACGGTGCGATCGATGGACGAAGCCTTTATCGCGGGGCACCTGCCCGAGGACAAGGTGGTCGTCATCGTCACCGCCACCTATAATGGCCGCGCGCCCGACAGCGCGGTGGAAATTGAGCGGCTGATCGATTCAGGACAGGTCGACACGCTCGACTGGACGGGTGCCAAATATGCGGTGCTGGGCATCGGCAACAGCCAGTGGCCCAATTACCAGCATTTTCCCAAACGCATCGACGATACGATCGCGTCGCTGGGCGCGACCCGGCTGGTGCCGCGCGGCGAGGCGGACGGGCAGGGCGATTTCGACGGCGCAGTGGCGAGCTTCGTGCGCGATCTGTGGAAGGCGCTGGGCAGCGAAGTCGCGCCGAGCGAGCGGCGTTCCACCCTGTCGCTGCAACCGGTCGATGCCGCCGCCACGCGCGCGCAGGTGCTGCCGGAACATGCCCAGCGGCTGGAAATCGTCGGCAATGACGAAATGGTCCATCCGGCGGACGGCCTGTGGGATTTCAACATAGAACCGCCGCGCCCCTCCACCCGGTTCATCCGTGTGAAGTTGCCAGAGGGGCAGCGCTATCAAACCGGAGATCACATCGCGGTGTACGGCCAGAACCGGCCCGAATTGGTGGCGCGCGCGGTCGCGCGGCTGGGGCTGGATGCGGCGACGCAGCTGCGGATCGACGGGCAGGGCGGGCGCTTCCGCCACTTGCCGCTGGGGCAGACGGTGACGGTGCGGCAGCTGCTGGCGGAATTTGTCGAGCTTTCCGACACACTCCCGCGCCGCGCATTGGCGGTGATCGCGGAGCAAACGCGCTGCCCCAATACCAAGAAGGAGCTGGCCCGGCTGGAAGGGGCGTTCGATGCAGAGGTGGCGGCCAAGCGGCTTACCATCCTTGATCTGCTCGACCTGCATCCGGCGGCGGAGCTATCGCTCGACAGCCTGGTCGAGCTTTCCTCCGCCATCGCGCCGCGATTCTATTCGATTGCGTCGTCGCCGCTGGTCGACCCGAGCATTGCCGACCTGATCGTCGGCACGATGGAGGCGCCCGCCTGGTCGGGCCTGGGCGAGCATCGCGGCTTTGCGTCGAGCTATATGCAGCGGGTGATGCCGGGTGACGCGGTGTTCGGCTATGTCCGCCGCCCCAACCCGGCCTTTGCGCCGCCCGCCGACGCCAGCCTGCCGATGGTCCTGATCGGCCCTGGCACCGGATTTGCGCCGTTGCGCGGTTTCATTGGGGAGCGCGCCGCGCAAAAGGCGGCCGGAGCGGATGTCGCGACATCACTGTTGTTCTTCGGATGCCGCCACCCTGATCACGACTGGTATTGCCGCGCCGAAATGGAAGCGTGGCAGGCCGATGGCGTCATCGAGCCATTCGTGGCATTTTCCGCCGTCAGCGACTTCAAATGGCGCTATGTTCAGGACGCGATGTGGGCGGAACGCGACCGGCTGTGGTCCGCGATCGAGGCGGGGGCACATATCTATGTTTGCGGCGACGGCAAGTTCATGGCGCCAGCGGTGCGCGACGCGCTGATCCGCATCGCGATCGCGCAGCAGGGTGGGGATCATGCCAGCGGATCGGACTGGCTTGAGGCAATGATCGAACAGGGGCGCTTCCATCAGGACGTGTTCGGGTTCGGGAAATAGAAAAATCCTCCCCGAAACGGGGAGGGGGACCAATCGCTTCTTCAGCGATTGGTGGAGGGGGGCCGCCACGGGCGCAACGCTTGTGGCTCGCCCCCTCCACCGCTTCGCGGTCCCCCTCCCCGTGCCGGGGAGGACTAAGCGGGAGAGTGCAATGCTACAATTATCAGGCCAGGACGCGTCGTTCGTTTATCTGGAGACGCCGCATACGCCGATGCATATCGGCTCGGTCGGCATCTATGATCCGTCGACCGCGCCGGGCGGGTTCGTGCGCTTCAAGGATATTCTGAAGTTCATCGAAAGCCGCCTTGGCGGCGCGCGCAGTTTCCGCCAGCGGCTGGTGCGGGTTCCGTTCGATCTCGATCATCCATATTGGATCGAGGATCCCGAGTTCGACATCGAATTCCACGTCCGCCACATCGCTTTGCCCAAGCCCGGCGACTGGCGGCAATTGTGCATCCAGGTCGCGCGGCTGCATTCGCGGCCGATGGACCTGAACAAGCCGTTATGGGAATTCACCATCGTCGAGGGGCTCGACAATGTGGAGGGCCTGCCACCGGGCTGCTTCGCGCTCGTCTCCAAAGTGCATCACGCCGCGATTGACGGCATGTCCGGCGTGGAAATGTCCGCCGCGGTTCACGATCTCGACGCCAGCATGACCCCGCGCGAAGTGAAGGATGCCTGGTCACCCGAATCGATGCCCAATGTCGCTGAATTGCTGATGCGCAGCTATTTCAACTCGCTGCGCCAGCCGATGCGCGTGGCGGAAACGATTGGCCGATCGCTGCCTGGCATGGCCAAGCTGACGATGAGCGTCAGCAAGGGCGAGATCAGCATCGCCAACACCAAGCTTGCCCCCAAGACGCGCTTCAATGGCAAGGTCGCCGCGCACCGCGTGTTCGATGCCGCACCGTTCCCGCTGAAGGACATCCGCGCCATCAAGGATGCGGTGCCCGGCGCGACGGTGAACGACGTGATCCTGGCGATCGTCGGTGGTGGCCTGCGCGGCTATCTGGATGCCAAGGGCGAACTGCCCGCCGAATCGCTGACCGCGATGGCCCCCATTTCGGTGCGGGCCGAAGGGGAGAAGGCGTCGCTTGGCAACCTTGTTTCCGCCATGGTGGTGGGGCTGGGCACGCACATTGCCAATCCGCTGGAACGGCTGGCGCATGTCCATGCCGAAGCCGCCAATTCCAAGGCGATGACGGGCGCGGTCGGGGCACGGACGCTGACCGATTACAGCCAGCTGATCCCCTCCGGCCTCGCTGGGCTGGCCGCGCGGCTGTACACGCGGGTGGGGGCGGCAAACGCGCATGCGCCGGTGTTCAACTGCGTGGTGACGAATGTGCCGGGCAGCCGGGTGCCGCTGTATTTCTGCGGCGCGCGGATGGTGGCGATGTACGGGCTTGGCCCGGTGTTCGATTCGATGGGGCTGATCAACACGATCTATAGCTACACCGATACGATCGCGATTTCGTTCACCTGCGACCGGGTGATGATGCCCGATCCTGATGTCTATGCCGCGTCCCTGCGCACCGCTTTTGATGAACTAAAGGCAGCGGCGGCCAATCCGGCGGCACCGCCCGCACCGGTTGCCGTGAAGCCAAAGCCTGCGGTAAAGAAAGCACCAGTCGCCAAACCGAAAGCGACCCCCAAAACCCCTGCCGCCGCCCGCAAACCGGCAGCCAAAGCGAAGGAACCCGCATAATGGCCGACACCAAGAAAACCGCCGACAAGGTGAAAGACACGATCAACGACCGCATCGTCGAGCCTGCCAAAAAAGCAACCGAGGCCATGCGCGAAACCGGCGCCAAGCTGGCGGAAAGCGGATCGACCGTTGGCATGAAGATGCTCGACCAGGCAGAGGAAAACACCCGCCAGGCATTCGCCGCGATGCGCGCCGCCGCCAAGGCCAAGGACTTGACCGAAGTGATGAAGGTGCAAGGCGAGTTCCTGCGCGAACAGGGCAGCCGCAGCATGACCCAGGCCCGCGAAATCGGCGACCTGATCGTGCAGTTCGGCAAGGAAGCCGTCGCACCGCTGACGCCGAAGAAGTGAGGTGGCGTCTCCCTCTCCCCAGCGGGGAGAGGGTTGCGCAGACTTGGCAGCTTGCTGCCTAGTCGAAGCTGGGTGAGGGGGCAGCAACGATCGTTTGTGGCACCGCCCCTCACCAAGCTCCGCTAGCCGACAAGTCGGCAAGCTCCGCTATCCTCTCCCCAATGGGGAGAGGGAGATACTAACAGGGAGCCTATCATGCGACTCGCCGCACAAACGCCGATCACGTTCATCATCACGAGTGATCGCAAGGTCGCCGAACCCTTTTACCGCGACACGCTTGGCCTGCCGTTTGTGATTGATGATGGCTTTGCCGCGGTGTTCGATCTGGCGGGCGTGCCGCTGCGTATCACTGAAGTGCCCGGCCACACGCCATCGGCGCACCCTGTGCTCGGCTGGAAAGTGCCCGACATTGTCGCAACCGTGCAGGCGCTCAGCGCGCGCGGTGTTGCCTTCGCCATCTATGAGGGCATGGGGCAGGACGCATTGGGCATCTGGACCGCGCCCGATGGGGTGTCAAAAGTGGCGTTCTTCCACGATCCCGATGGCAACGCGCTGAGTTTGACGCAGGCTTAACTTCGGGCCGCAAATAGTTTCCCGTCATTGCGAGCGCAGCGAAGCAATCCAGCCTATCCACTTGCGGCACGGCTGGATTGCTTCGCTGCGCTCGCAATGACGTGCTTAGGGGCTACGCGCGCAATAACGGGCTTAGCGCGTCATGAATCCAGCAACTGATCTCGCGCTGGCGTGCAAGTTCCGGGGCAACAGCCGCTACGGCCGCAAAAGCTCACCCGCTCAAGCATGCCCCGCAAAAGGGTAAACCAGCGGACGCAGCCCGCTTTTGCGTTCGAAGGGGTGCCAGTCGCCCTCGTCCTGGGCCAGCCGGTCAGCGACTGCATAAAGCACCGCCGGGTTCACGCCCAGGCCGCAATGGCTGCCATGTACCTCGATATTGTCGGTCTCCGCGCCGCGCGGTTCGACGCAGTTCTGCCAGGCGACGATGCCGTCCTCCTTGGTGTAGATCGCGGTGGAAGGCACCGGCGGTGGCGTCGCGCTTTCGTTCAGTTGATGCCGCGTATCCTCATCGTCGATTTTCTGGCCGGTCAGCATCTCATACGCGCGCCACACATTGGTTGCCTTGGGTGTGCCCGCAAAGGGGGAGCCGAGCGAGATTACCTGCCGCACCGCGCCGGGCAACCGCCGTGACAGCTGGCGCGCCATCACGCCGCCCAGGCTCCAGCCGATCAGGCTGACTCGCTTGCCGGTATCCTTATGGATATCGTCCAGCCGCGCGATCAGTTTTTCGCCGCCCCAGCCAATCGCCTTTGGCCCCAGGTTGCGGCCAAGCTCCCATGCGTGCGTGTCATAGCCCAATCCGTCCAGAAACCGGCGGAGCAGGGTGGTGGAAATATCGCTGGTCACAAAACCGGGCAGCACCATCACGGGGTGTCCGTCGCCGCGCTTGGCCATCGCCAGCAACGGCGCGGCGGGGGCGAGCGAAACAAGCTCCGAGATCGCGCGCGGCAGCTCGGTAAGCGCGAGCAGCAGCGAGGGCGGGCTGGCATTCGCCGATGGGTGGAACTGGGTAGCCATTATCGTGTCTCCTGTCGTCCGGGGATCAATGCCCCGCATCTTCTATTGTTCATTCGTTCCAGCCGAACGCCTGGTGACTCGCGGCAACCGCACCCATGCGTAAACTGAGTATCACCAAGTCATGAAATTGCCCGGAACGGTCGCAAACATGGTCGCGAAGCATGGCTTCGCCCCTGAAACCGAGCGATTCGAACAAATTGACTGATCCGGTCTGGTCTGGCGTCATCTGCGCGACCAGCTTGGTTGCGCCGTGCGCATGTGCGATTGCAAAGATTGCCTCCAGCAAATCGCGCCCCAGCCCCGCACCGCGACGGTCAGGCGAGACGAGCAGCCGCACCTCACCGACATGCGCGCTCCAGCTGAGCGGATCGCGCACCAATGCTGCGGTTCCCACAATCTGGCCGTTATCTTCGGCTACCAGGCTGTCGATCACGCCCTCGCCAATCGCCGCTGCCCATGCTTCCACCACGCGCGGATGCTTCACATCGCGGCTCAGGAACAGCAGGTCATGTTCGGGCAGGGTAGCGGTAAAGGCGAGCATCGCTGCCTGGTCGCCAGTTTCGAAACGGCGGATGCTGTGGCTCATGTCGAACGCTCCGAAAGCCAGTCTGTCAATTTCGGCCAAAGCCGCTTGATCGCATTGCCGCCCGCCACCAGGCTCACATGCCCGCCCTTCAGCTCAACGGCTTCCTTGTCGGTAGAACCGATCATGTCGATCAGCGGGGCAGACGCGGCGGAGGGCACGATGTGATCATGCTGCGCGGTGACGTGCAGGAACGGCACGGTGATCGCGCCCAGATCAACCTTGCGCCCGGCCACCGTCATCGTGCCATTATACAGTTCGTTATCCCACATCAGCTGCTTGGTGGTTTCGCGGAAATATTCGCCCGCCAGCGGCAAAATGTCCGCAGCCCAGCGATCGAACATGCGGTAGGATTTGACGAACTCGTCGTTCCACATATTGTCGTACAGCTTGAAATTGGCGACCAGCCGCGCGCCGGGGCGAAGCATGTCGAACGCGGTGTACAGATAATCGCCGGGGCAGTTGCCGAAGGTATCGACCAGCCGGTCAACATCGAAAAACCGCTTGTCCGACCAGGCCTGGAACATCTCCATCTTCGAAAAGTCGATGGGCGTGGTGAAGCACACCAGGTTCTTCATCGGCGCTTCAGGATGCAGGCCCGCCCACAGCACGGAAAGCGCACCGCCAAAGCAATAGCCGACCAGCGTGAAATCCTCTTCACCGGTTTCCTGCTGCACCCGCGCAATCGCGGTGGGCAGGAAATCGAGCACATAGTCGGCGATGCCCAGGTCTTTCTCGTCGGCGCGCGGCGCCTCCCAATCGAGCATGAACACGTCATATCCGGCACGCAGCAGATATTCGACCAGGCTCTGCCCCGGCACCATATCGAAGATGTAGCCGCGATTGGTGGTGGCCATCACCAGCAGCAGCGGCACCCGGTACACTTCGTCCGACATCGGGCGATAGTGATAGAGGTTCATCGTGCCGCGCTGGATCAGCCGGTCCTTGGGGCTCGCGCCCAGCACCGGGGCGGAGGACATGAAATAGCCCAGCCCCTTGATGTTGCGTTTCAGCGCGCGATCAAATTCGACACGGGCCTGCTCGACAATACCCGGCTGCTCTGCAGTTCGCGTCTTATCGCTCACCCGGTCGCCTTAGCTGGGGGCGGCTTGCGCGTGCGTTTGGGCTTGGGCCGATCCGGGATGATGGACACGCCGGCCTGTGCGGCCATCATCGCCTCGATCCGGTCAACGGTCGATTCGATGCGGTGCAACCGGGCCGAAAGATCGGCGACTTCGGCCTTGGTCGGCATGTTGGCGGCATCAAGTGCGCGCTCCATCATGTCGGCCCGGGCTTCCTTCAATTTCATGTTCGCGGCATTGGCACCGTGCATCACGCGGGTAAATTCCCCGCTTTTCATCAGGTTGCCGCCAAATTCATTCGCCATCGCCTCCCATTGGCCCAGCATTTCGCGAAACAGCGACGCAGGATCAACGGGGGAAGGACCAGCCATGGGTGCATCCTTCACCCCCGGAGTCGGCTCGTCAAGCGGCGTTTGGGGTGCTAAAGTCGCGGTGCGTGCCAATTTCATGCTGCGCAACATATGCTGCAGCGCAACCGATGACGACGCCAGGAGATAGAGACGATGGCCACCGCCCTGAAGCCAGCCGAAACCATTCGCGATCGCTGCTCACCCGCTGAATGGCAGGCCCGCGTCGATCTTGCTGCCGCCTACCGGCTGGTCGCGATGTACGGCTGGGACGATCTGATCTTCACGCATCTCTCCGCCCGCGTGCCGGGGCCGGAACATCATTTCCTGATCAATCCCTATACCCATATGTTCGAGGAGATGACCGCAAGTGCGCTCGTCAAAATCGATGTTGAGGGCAACAAGGTGGATGAGACGCCCGCGCCGGTGAACCGGGCCGGGTTTGTCATCCATTCGGCGATCCATATGGCGCGGGAGGATGCAGGCGCCGTGATGCACCTCCACACCCCCTACGGCCAGGCCGTGTCTGCCATGGCAGAGGGGCTGCTGCCGCACACCCAGACATCGATGATTGCCGGGCATGACGTTGCCTATCACGAGTATGAAGGCATCGCGACCGAACTGGAGGAGCGCGAGCGGCTGGTGGAGGATCTTGGCACCAAGAACACGATGATCCTGCGCAACCATGGCACTCTGGCCGTGGGCGAGACGGTGGCGCAGGCATTTCTGCGGCTCTATTTCCTGGAACGCGCCTGCGAGGCGCAAGTGCATATGCTCAGCGCCGGCCGCGCCGGCCTGAACAGTCCGCCGCAGGGCGTGGAGCATAAGGTGGAGGAACAATCCTCCGCCGCGGGCATGGCGATGCTTGCACAGGGGCTTGCGTGGCCCGCATTGCTCCGCAAGCTGGACCGGCATAATCCGGGCTATGGGGAGTAGGGAACCAACCCAGCGCGCACGCCGGAAATCAGCCAGCCGTGCAGGAACATTTCGACCATCGGCATGTTCATGCTCCAGTTAAAGGGAGTATCACAGCATGGTTGAATATCGGAACTCAGAAGGCACCACCACGGTGGTAGAACGTCGCAGCAACAGCGGTATGATCATTGGCGGCGTTTTGCTCGTTGCCGTGCTGATTGTCGGGTTCCTGTTTGCAACGGGTTTCTGGAGCGCAGACGTTTCGGGCGGCGCGCTGCCTAAGGTGGCCGTCAGTGCCGAGGGTGGCGAACTGCCGAATGTCGACATGAAGTCGAAGGAAATTGTTGTCGGCACCGCCAAGACAAATGTGACAGTGCCCAAGGTCGGAACGCAGCAAGCGACGATCGAAGTGCCCGTCGTTGGCGTCAAGGATGACAAAGCGAAGTAAGACGGGTTGGCATTTGCCAGTCTTCAAGGGCGTCCCGTCGGCAACGACGGGACGCCTTTTTCGTGCACGCTAGCCGCCATGGCTGCGGACGGATCACATGCTGACCGACATTATTTTAATAAATAAACCACGACATAGCGGCCAACAAGCGCCAGCATCACCACCCTGCACCAGCGTTCATTGCGCACCGTCATCGCCAGCATCATCAACACTGCGAGGATTGCCGTTAATGCCAGTGGGAGAGGTTGAGCCAGTGTCGCCGCAAGCGCCGGAATAGTGGCATACCAGCCGAGCTGACACGCCAGCAGCACGAACAACACCCCGATCACGATCCGCCGGACGCGAAAGAAATGGCCGTCAAAATGCGGCTGGGTTTCCACTTCGCGCGGGAAAACAAGGTGCGCGGCGAGGTAATAGGCGCTGGCAAAGCCGGTGACAGCCATCAACGATTTGCCGGAAACCGATACGATATCGCGATTCACCCATGCCGCGCCCCAGAATGAGAGCAAATCCAGAATCACGAACGTGCCTGCCGAGCAGCGGCGTCAACCACCCGATCCGGATCGTCGAGCCGGGCCGCAACCGTGCCTCAATGGCGCGCGCAAGGCCGCCCAAAACCTCGGTCAGCGACAGGCCAAGCAGCAGCCCGAACAGCGCAAAGATAAATTCGAAATCCGACATCTGTGCTGCCTATGGCACCAACACCACGCGCCCGACCGCCTGACGGCTCTCGATATACGCATGCGCAGCCGCCGCCTCTGACAGGGCGAAGCGGCGGTCGATCACCACGTCCAGCTTGCCTGCCGCCACATCGTTGATCAGCCCCTGGATCATGTCATGCACCCGGTCGGTCATGATCTCCGCGCCCAGGAACACGCCGCCCAGCGTCCGATTGCCGCCCATCAGCGATCCGACATCGACCTTCATCGCCTCACGCCCCGCCGCGCCCACCATGGACAGCCGCCCGCGATAGGCCAGCGAGTCGATCGATCCCTGCAGCGTCGTGCCGCCAACCGGATCGACCACCACGTCGGCACCCTTGCCGCCCGTCAGCCGCTTTACTTCTGCCGCCACATCGTCGCGCGTGTAGTTGATGCCGTGATCAAGGCCATATGCCGTCAGCCGTTCAAGCCGGGCATCGCTCGACGCGGTGGCGATCACCGTTGCGCCCGCCTGTTTCGCCAGCTGGATCGCCGCAATGCCGACGCCGCTTGCGCCCGCCTGAATCAGCGCGACCTCGCCCGATTTCAGGGCACCGCGCCCGAACAGGCATTCATGCGCCGTGCCGAATGCGACGGGGACGACGGCGGCCTTGGCGGGATCGAGCCCGGCAGGGATGGGCCAGCAATTGCGCGCGGGCACCGGGCGCAGCTCGGCGTGCGATCCGAACGCGTCCACCGTTGCCACGCGGTCACCGACTTTCAGATGGGTCACTTCCGCGCCGATTTCGACGATTTCGCCCGCGGCCTGATAGCCGACGATGTGCGGCGTGGTGACCAGCGGCCCGCGCCAGCGGTTCAGCGTATCGCCGCCCTCAATGCTGACGGCCTCGACCCGGATGATGACGCCCTTTGGGTGGCAGACGGGATCGGCGACGTCTTCATATATCAGCACGCTGGGGTCGCCATTGCTGTAATAGACCGCTGCCTTCATGATCCTGCTCCTGTGTTGTTTTGCCGCTTCGGCGTTTTTTGATGGCCAATGGTGACCGACATAGACCGTCATTGCGAGCGTGGCGAAGCAATCCATAGCGACGGACTGGATTGCTTCGCTACGCTAGCAATCACGGGTGGGTTTGATGAAATGACCCGCCAGATCGCGCGCGACGATAGTTTCAGCATCCCATCGCATCCGCCAACGCCGTCACACTCCCCGCCGTCCATTCCCAATCCTGGGCCATATGGGCATCGGGCGCCGTCCGCCCGCCATATTCCATGGGCCGGTCGATATAGGCGCATGGCAGCCCGCACGCCCGCGCCGCCGCCAGGTCGCTATGGTGCGCGGCGACCAGGCACAGTTCGTCCGGCGCGATGCCCAGCAGATCGGCGGTGCGCAGATAGGCTTGCGGCGTCGGCTTGAAGGCCTGCACTGCCTCTGCCCCCAATATGGCATCGAATTGAAACCCGGCGCGGCGCGCCAGTTCCATCGTCAGCGCGATATTGCCGTTGGAGAGGGTGACAAGAGGATAGCGCGCCTTCAGCCGCGCCAGCCCCGCCGCCGCATCCGGCCATGGATCGAGCCTGCGCCACGCGAACGCAAAATCCTGCGCGGCTTCGTCCGCCAGCACCACGTCATGCCCTGCCAGCAGGATGTCCAGCGTCTCGCGGTTGAGGATATCGAGCCGGGTAAAGGGCCGCTTGCCGGATCGTACCGCTTCCATCGCTGGTTGGTACAGCCCGCGCCAGGCATCGGCAAAGTCGGCCGCATCGATATCGCTGCGGCCCGCTCGCGCAAATACGGCGGCGGCTTCCCGCGCGATGCTCGTCCGCCAATCGACCAAGGTGCCGAATACATCGAATGCCAATATCTTGATGCGGGGCACCTTGACCTCGGCCATAATCGGCTCTCCAAAGGGGTGAACAACGATGTTCCCGTCGCGGGTTTCGGGGTGGTCGTCAATCAGGGGGATGAGCATGGCGCAGGCAATGCCGCGAAACGGCTGGTGGATGCTGATCCTGGGGCTGGCGCTTGCGTTGGGCGGGGCGATGCTGGCGGGGCGCGTGCAGACAGCGGGCGGCGTTGCGGTGCGCGATATCCGCTTTCTGGGCACCGGCGGCAAGATGATGAGCGCGCTGCTCTATGTGCCGTCCACCGCCACCCCCACCACCAAGGCACCCGGCATCCTGGCGGTGCATGGCTATATCAACTCGCGCGAGACGCAGGACGGGTTCGCGATCGAATTCGCACGGCGCGGCTATGTCGTGCTGGCGATCGACCAGACCGGGCATGGCTATAGCCAGGGGCCGGCATTTTCGAACGGATTTGGCGGGCCGGACGGGCTTGCCCATCTGCGCAGCCTGCCGATGGTGGATACCGCCAATATCGGGATGGAGGGGCACAGCATGGGCGGCTGGACGGTGCTGGCCGCCGCCGCTGCCTATCCCGATGATTACAAGGCAGTGGTGCTGGAAGGATCATCCACCGGTGCGCCCTATGCCAAGGATGGCAGCCCGACATGGCCGCGCAATCTGGGGCTGGTGTATAGCCAGTATGACGAGTTTTCGAAGCTGATGTGGGGCGTGGACAAGGCCCGCGACGTCGTCGATTCGGCCAAGCTGAAGGCAGTGTTCGGCACCAGCGATCGGATTGTGCCGCGCAAGCTGTACGGATCGATTGCCGATGGCACGGCGCGCATTCTCGCGACCCCTGCAGTCACCCACCCAGGCGACCATATCTCGCCAGAGGCGATTGCGCGCGCGATCGACTGGTTTTCGGTAACGCTGAAGGGGGGCCGCCCGATCCCGTCCGGCGAGCAGATCTGGTATTGGAAGGAAGCGGGCACCGGGCTGGGGCTGATCGGTTTCGCGCTGATCGTGCTGGGGGCGTTTGACGCGCTGGTCCGGCTGCCCGTGTTTGCCGGGGTACGCGGCATTGTGGAGCCTGCGGTGGAGGCGCGCGATGGCCGCTGGTGGCGCGCGTTCCTGATGACCAGCTTCCTGCCCGCGCTCACCTTTTTCCCGGTGTTTGTGGCGGTGTTTTTGCTGGTGCAGCCCAACCCGATTTTGCCCCAAACGGTGACAACGCAGATCACCCTGTGGGCGCTGGTGGGGGCCGGGATCAGCTGGCTTATCGGGCGCGGTGCGATCAGCGGACGGCAGGCGGATTGGGTGCCAACCGCGGTGCTGGCGGTGCTCAGCGTGGCGGCGGGCTATGCCGCTCTGGTGGCGGCGGATCAGCTGTTCCACACCGATTTCAGGCTATGGATCATCGCCGTGAAGCTGCCGACGATGCAGCAGCTGCTGATCGCCGCGATCTATATCATCCCGCTGACGATGGGCTTTCTGGCGAGCGTGCGCACCCTGGTCGATCGGCTGACAGTGCAGGGCGATGGCTGGATGGCGCAATATGGCTGGGCGAAAATGGCGCTGGCGCTGGGTTTTGTGGTGATGCTGGTGCTCGATTACGGCGTATTCTTCCTCACCGGCCAGTTGCCGACCGCGCTCGATCCGCTGAGCACGGTCATCGCGCTGCAGTTTCCGGTGGTGTTGGCGACGGTGGCGATCATCGCGATCTTCACCTGGCGGCGCACCGGCAGCTATCGCCCCGGCGCGCTGATCGCCGGGCTGATGGTGACGCTGTACGTGGTGGCGGGCACCGCGACGCAGGGCTGGTGAGGGCAGGGGTGGTGAGCGCAGCATGATTGACGGTTTCGATCTCGATGCGTTCGTCCGCGCGACGCTGGCCGAGGATCTGGGGGAGGTGGGGGACATCACGTCAGCCGCCGTCATCCCCGCATCGGCGCGCTTCGCTGGCGTCATGGACAGTCGCGATCCCATCATCGTCGCCGGACTGCCGATCGCCGAGGCGTTTTTCCGTGCGCTCGATCCTGATGCGGTGATTGAGGTGCTGGTCGAGGATGGGGCGCGTGTTCCCGCGGGCACTGATCTGATGCGGATCGCCGGCAGCGCGCGCGCGATGCTGACGGCCGAGCGATCCGCGCTCAACACGGTGCAGCATCTTTCTGGCATCGCAACGATGACGCGCGGTTATGTCGACAAGATCAGGGGCACCGGCGCGACCCTGCTCGATACGCGCAAGACCATCCCCGGGCTTCGCCTGCTGGAGAAATATGCGACGCGCATGGGCGGCGCGACCAACCACCGGATGGGCCTGTGGGATGCAGCCATGATCAAGGATAATCACGTCGCGGTGGCGGGATCGGTGGAGGAAGCCGTGCGGCGCGCCAAGGCGGCCGGCATCGCCCGGATCATCGTGGAGGTTGACCGGGTCGACCAGATCGAGCCCGCGCTGGCCGCAGGGGCGACGCATCTGCTGCTGGATAACATGCCGCCGCCCATTTTGCGCGGCGCAGTGACGCTGATCGGCGGGCGCGTGCCCACCGAGGCGTCGGGCGGGGTGCGGCTGGATACCATCCGCGCAATTGCCGAAACCGGGGTGACGTATATCAGCGTGGGGCGGCTGACCCAATCGGCCCCGGCGGCCGACATCGGGCTGGATTTTGCACCCATTTCGGCGGCATCTGGGCCGGCCTAGCCTATCGGTTGCGCCGAACCTGGGGTAGAAATCTGTAAATTGCGGGACGACGGGGTGGTGATGCCGATGCCTATCAAGATGCCTATCCAGATGCTGGGCTTACACAATGTTGCTGGCCTGATGCTGGCGGGCGGCGCACTGGCGGTGCCGGGCGTCGCGCAGGCGCAGGCATATAGCTGTGCGGTCCCGGCCCAGCTGCCGGTGCCCCGCGCCGATGGCCCCAGCGCCAGCCAGCCACGCCGGGTTCTGCCGATCGGCAGCTATACGCTCGCAATCAGCTGGACCCCGCAATATTGCCGCAGCAACGCGCGCGACGCTTCCGCCCAGTTCCAGTGCGGGGCGGGCAACCGCTTTGGTTTCACGCTGCACGGCCTGTGGCCCGACGGCACGGGGGAGCAATGGCCGCAATATTGCACGGCGGCAGAGATTTTGCCGGCAGCGGTAATCCGCGAAAACCTGTGCGCCACGCCCTCGGCGCAGCTGCTCCAGCATGAATGGGCCAAGCACGGCACCTGCATGAACACGACGCCGAACGATTATTTCGGCAAGGCCAGGGGGTTGTTCGGGCGGCTGCGCTACCCTGACATGAACGCACTGTCGCGGCGACGGCTGACCGCCGGGCAGCTGGCGAGTGCGATGGCACGGGCCAACCCGGGGCTGCGCGCCAACATGATGCGCATCACCGCCACCCGCCAAGGCTGGCTCGACGAGATTTGGCTCTGCACGGACAAGCAGCTGCGCTTCACGACCTGCCCCGCACACCAGGGTGGACTGGCCCCCGCCAAGCAGATCAAGATCTGGCGGGGCCGGCGTTAGGGTTGGATGACGTCAGAAATAATCGGTTTCCGTATCCCCGTCCGCGCTGAGCTTTGGGCAGGCTGTCCCGAGTGTTCGCCCTTGCGGACAGTCACAGGGGCCTTGCCCTTGTTCTCTCGTGTCGCAGTAAACGGACATCCCTTCGACAAGTTCAGGGCGAACGGGTTTTGCTAACGTCCATTCGCTATCGGCTAAGCTGAGCTTAGCGCCAACTGCGTCACCCCTGCACGATCGCCGTCGATGGATGGTGGCGATCCATGAAGCGTTTGATCATCTTCAGGTTGCGCGTGTTCGACCGGAAAAAGAAATCGGGCACCGCGCCGATCCAGGGGATCAGGCCAAGCAGGTAATCGATTCCGATATTGCCCGCCATCCGCAGCATATGCGTTTTCGTCATCCCAAGATTGCGGGCTTCCCACATCATCCACCCGCCCATCGCCGCAGCAATGGTGGGCCCGGCGACGGGAATGAAATCAAGGATCACGTCCAGCCCCACTTTACGATTCAGGCCGGGAATGGTGATCAACCCCTCCAGCAGATGTTCCATTGAGGCGATCCGTTTACGCACGGCGGCGGCATCGCGCCCCAGCGGCAGCTGTGCAGCGAGCTTGCGGACCTGTTCGGGGTCCAATCGCGTGGTTTGTTTTGCCATGGCCCCTATCTGCTTTCGTCGCGTAACTGGTTCAACGGATGCCAGGCCCGCACGTTCCCCTGCCATTTGCGCAGCCGCAACGCGACCAGCGACCAGCGTAGCGGGCGGGCGATGGGGATGAAAGCGGCATCCTCGCTCACCAATGCATCCGCCTTGGCGATCAGTGTCGCCCGATCGACCAGCTTGTCGGCATCGCGTGCGCCCTCCAGCGCCGCCTGAGCATCGGCGCTGCACAGCTGGCACGCGGTCGTCAGATACCAGCGCGCGCTGTCATATGGGGCAACAGCGTCGACCAGCCGCAGGTCGGCGGGTGCATCCATCGCTACGCGGCGCGGCTCGATTCCGATCGAACGCAGTGCCGCGCCGACAAAACCGTACAACATCGTTGCCCCTGGTCCGTTCGGCAGGGCGATCCGCACCGTCAAAGGGCCATCATGGGCTTCCTTCCACCGGCGCACCCGGCCCAGCGCCCCCTCGCGCCGCTCAGCGGCTGACAGGCTGGACCAGCTGGCCTGGGCAGGCGGCGCGGCGGAGTCGAGCGGCTCGGGCAGCACTTGTTCGGTCGCCGCCCAGCCGGGTGCAAAGGCAGATACCAGCGCACCGCGATCAATCGACTGGGCAATCGCGGCCCGGTTCTCCGCCGTTGCCAGAAAACCGTCGCGGTTGACGATGGCCAGGCCAAACAGCCCGGCAGCTGGATCAAGCCGGAAATTGGCGGGCGCGACGTTGGCGAATTTCAGCAGCGGCCAATCGACAAAGCTGCCCCCGCTGACCAGATCGGACTGGCGTTCGGCAAAGCGCACGATCGCGCGGGCCGCCCGCTCCCCAATCAGGTGGACGGACTGTTCCGGGCTTGGCTCCACCACATCGTCGCTGGCGGCGCGCAACGGATCAAAGGCGGGGTTCAGCAGCACGCCGTTCCTGCCCGTTGGCGCGATGCGGAACGGACCGGTGCCGCGCGGCGGGGCAGGGCGGACCAGCGCCAATTCGGGCTGGGCAAACAACTTGAGCAGATCAGGCCGGGGGCGCTTCAGCCGCACCTCGATCACTTGCGGCGTCATCTCGACGATTTCGTCGATCGCGGTGAGATAAGGCCGCAGCGGGTTGCGAGAGCGCCCGGCCAATTGTCGCTTCAGGCTTTCAACCACCTGGGCCGCGGTGACATGGCTGCCGTCGCTCCATTCAGCCTCCCGCAAGCGGAAGATATAGCTCATGCCGTCGTCGATCACGATCCAGCGTTCCGCAAGGCCCGGCGCGATCTGGCCCGCCGCGTCGAACCTTACCAGCCCCTGCGCCGCCGAATCGAGCAGCAGCCGCGCCGAGACATTCAGGCGATTATTGGCGGGATCCACCAGCACGGGCCGCGGGCCAATTGCGCTAACGACAACAGGCCCCACATCGCTGCGCTGGTTGCACCCGGCGAGCAGTGCCAGCCCGCCCAGCAGCCAGGGCCGCGCCGTGCTGACGGTTCGGATGCGGGTAGCGACGTGCACGGAAACGATCATCGCCCTTCTTTGCCATCGCCAGCCGCATCGCGCCACCGGGCTTGTCGTGCCTTACCGATGGTGCGGACGGCGGGACTCGAACCCGCACTCCAGAGGAGGGGGATTTTAAGTCCCCTGCGTCTACCGATTTCGCCACGTCCGCGTGGGCGCCACGCAAGAGCAACCCGGCGCGCGCGTCAAGCCGATTGCGCATTTTGGCCGCGCGGCTAGAACCATTGCCGGGGCGGCAGACGTTGAATTGCCGTGGGGGCGCAAAGGCAATGCACATATCCGATTCGCGCATCCAACGGCCCACCCGAGCCCTGCCGATTCGGCACTGAGGAGCGCTGGCGGTGGCGGGGATGCCCGGGGATGCTGGCCGACTGACGCACCGGCAATCCGTGCGGTTCCTGATCCTGCAGTTTGCCGCGCTTGTAACGGCGTTGCTGATGCTCGAGGCGGCCCGGCAGAACCTGGTGTTCAACCTGGGTGAGGCAGCGCTGGGCACGCTGACCCAGTCGAAAATGGGCGATGCTGCAGCCGGCGGACGCGTTCACTGCACGGAATTGGAAACCCGCCCGTGCCTGGATGCCTGGGCTGCGGCGGGCAAACCGCGATCGGTGTTCTGGATCGGCAATTCGCAGCTCCATGGCATCAATCGCCTGCACGCTGACGACAAGACGGCGGTGATGGCGCTGCACGACGCGCTTCGCCCCAAAGGGCTGTTCCTGACCGGATATTCGCTGCCCAATATTTCGGTGCCAGAGGAGGCGGCCGTCCTCCACCTTTACGCCAAGGCGTTCGATCCCAAGCTGGTCATCATTCCGGCGGTGTTCAATGGCATGCGCGGGGGCGGCGTGCGTGATAGCGTGCTGCCGCTGTTGCGCGCACCGGGCGCAGCAGATCGGCTGCGTGGCACCGCGGTGGAACAGGTGCTTCGGCCGATCGCGCGCGAAGCCGGGGCGCAGACCAGCAAGGCGGATTCATCCACCGCCGGTCGGGCAGAGGCGCAACTGGAAGCCGGACTGTCGGCGATATGGCCATTGTGGCACGACCGTAATGAGCTTCGCGGCCTGGCCGAATATGCGATGTACGTGGCGCAACACACGATCTTTGGCGTCAGCGCACAGACCAAGCGCAGCCTGATCAATCCCGGCTATCTGCGGCAGATGAAGACGCTGGAGGAGCTGGTTGCCGATATGCGCCACCAAGGTCGCGATGTGATCCTGTATGTGCCGCCGCTTCGGCAGGATGTGCCCGGGCCCTATATTCCGGCAGAATATGCCCAGTTCAAATCGGCGCTGGCGGCCATCGCCGCGCGGCACGGCGCGCATTATGCCGATCTCGATGGGCTGGTGGAGGGGCCGCAATGGGGCATGGTGCGCGATTCGCTGTTCGGCACGATCGATTATGATTTCATGCATTTCACGGCCAGGGGCCATGCCCGGCTGACGGCGGGCATGCGGCGCGAATTGACATCGATCGGCTATTAGATGCTGTTCAATTCTCTAACCTATTTGTTGTTTCTGGCGATCGTGGTCGCCATTTACTGGCAGCTGCCCAATCGGGCGCGGCTGTGGCTGATCTTTTTCGCCAGCTGCCTTTTTTACGGGTTCTGGCGGATCGAATTCATCCCGCTGCTGCTGTTCAGCGCGTTCATGGATTATTTCCTGGCCCGCTGGATCGACCGGACGCAGGACGAGCGTAAACGCCGCCGCATCCTGGTGGCCAGCATCTGCGCCAATCTGGCGATCCTGATATCCTTCAAATATCTGATTTTCTTTGCCGCCAGCTTCGGGTCGCTGGCGGCGTTGCTTGGCTATCACCCCTCTTTTGTCGAGCTGAAGATTATCCTGCCGCTGGGCATCAGCTTCTATATTTTTGCGACGATCAGCTATGTCATCGATGTCTATCGCCGCGAATTTCCCGCGGAAAAAGATCTGCTTGTTTACATCAATTTCGTGCTGTTTTTCCCGCATCTGGTGGCGGGGCCGATCTTGCGTGCACAAAGCCTGATACCGCAATTGCGCGATCGACCGGCGTTTGACCTGTCACTGATCGGGCTTGGGCTGATGCGGATCATCGCGGGGCTGCTGCTGAAAGTATATCTGGCTGATCCGATTGCAGGGCTGGTCGATGAAGGCTTCATGCGCGATCCGACAAGCCTGAGCGGGCTCGACAGTTGGACGCTCAGCTTTTTGTTCGGGTTTCAGATCTATTTCGATTTTGCGGGCTATTCGCACATCGCGATCGGATCGTCGTTGCTGCTGGGCGTGGTGCTGCCGGAGAATTTCAACTTCCCTTACAGCGCGACATCGCCGCGTGAGTTCTGGCGGCGCTGGCATATCTCGCTGTCCACCTGGATTCGCGATTATGTGTACCTGCCCATGGCCGGATCATATCGGCGGCAGGCCAATGTCGCGCTGGCGGATCACGCATCGGCCCCGCAATCGGGCATCCCGCGCGAGCAGCGGACGCTGCCCTTGTTCGCCACATGGGCGCTGATGGGGTTGTGGCATGGGGCCAATTGGACGTTCGTGGTGTGGGGCCTGTACCACGCGCTCGCCGTCTGGGTGCACCGCCAGCTTGCCAAGGTGGCGGAGGCGCGGGGCTGGGTAGTTCCGGCCATTGTCGGCTGGATGCTGACATTGCCGGTGATGATGGCCGGATGGATCGCATTTCGTGCGCCCACCCTGCAGCAGACGATGGTGATGTGGCGATCAATGGTCGATCCACGAAAGCTGATCGGGCTGACGCTGCTGCCCGCGACCTATCTGACGGCGGCGGCAACGCTGGCCGCGGTGATGGCAGCGTCGCTGGTCTATGCCCGGCTGTTGCCGGTGCTCGACCGTGATGGCTGGAAGTTTCAGGCGCTGGTTTTTGTTGGCCACAG
>JBBQDD010000013.1:0-20323 GCA_038319335.1 Sphingomonadales bacterium | reverse complement strand
AAAGAAATTGACGTAGATCGCTACGGCCAGCGCGATCGTCGTCCAGCGCGGGGGAAAGTGATCATAACGGAAATCGAAGATGCGCCACACGCGGGCGATGTAACTGCCCACGGCTGCGTACATGAACCCGGAAAACAGCGGCACGCCGCCGATCCGCAGGAAGCTTGCCTCCGGGTACAGCCATGATCCGTGCGCGGTCTTGAACACTTCCATGATCGTCCCGACAACGTGGAAGGCGAGGATCACCTTGGCCTCCCGCAGCGATTCCAACCGGAATGCGAGCATGCCGGCCTGGATGGCGACGGCACCGATTGTCAGGAAGTCGTATCGCGCCAGCGTCGCGTTTGTCGGATAGAACAAATGCGTCGCGATCAGCATCGCCAGCATCAACCCGCCGAACAGGCAGGCCCAGCCTTGCTTGAAGCCGAACAGCAAAAATTCGTAAATCGCCGCCGCCAGCCCTGCGGTCGGCCGTGCTGCCTCCAGCCGGGCGCGAACGCGGGCAAACCGCGTTGCGCCGCGCAGGGGCTCGCTCACCCCTTGTTCTGCTGCCGCTTGGCCATGAAGGCCAGTCGTTCGAATAGCATCACATCCTGCTCATTCTTCAGCAGCGCGCCGTGCAGGGGCGGGATGGCCTTGGTGGGGTCTCGGTTCTGGAGGACTTCCAGCGGCATGTCTTCGTGGAGCAGCAGCTTCAGCCAGTCGAGTAATTCGCTGGTGCTTGGCTTTTTCTTCAGGCCGGGCACGTCGCGAACGTCGTAAAAAATGTCCATCGCCTTGTTGACCAGGATTTTCTGGATGCCCGGAAAATGCACGTCGATGATCGCCTGCATCGTGCCGCGATCGGGGAATTTGATGTAATGAAAAAAGCAGCGGCGCAGGAATGCGTCGGGCAATTCCTTTTCGTTGTTGCTGGTGATCACCACGATGGGGCGTTCAACCGCGCGAACGGTTTCCTTGGTTTCGTAAACATGGAATTCCATGCGATCGAGCTCTTGCAGCAGATCGTTGGGGAATTCGATGTCGGCCTTGTCGATCTCATCAATGAGCAGAACCGGGGGCTTTTCGCGGGTGAATGCCTCCCAGAGTTTTCCTTTGCGGATATAGTTGGCGATGTCGTGCACCCGCTCATCGCCCAGTTGGCCATCGCGCAGCCGTGCCACCGCATCATATTCATACAGGCCCTGCTGGGCCTTGGTGGTGGATTTGATGTTCCATTCGATCAGTTCGGCATCAACCGCTTTGGCGATTTCATAGGCAAGCACTGTTTTGCCGGTGCCCGGTTCGCCCTTCACCAGCAGGGGGCGGCGCAGTGTGACGGCTGCGTTGACGGCAACCTTCAGATCGTCGGTTGCGACATAGCTTTGGGTGCCTTCGAAACGCTTCATTCCATTATCCCCGACAGATTCGAATATCGGGTTCGGGGATAGAGGGTTTTTATCCACCCGCGCAAGCCGAGTAGGGAAGTGGGTGACGGGCTGGCCGATCAGGCCCGGTCGCGGGCGCTCGCGCGGGCTTCGAGCAAGTCCCACAGGCCGCGGTGCTGGGCCAGCACCTGCTGTACACCAAAGGCCATCGCGCGTTCGATAGACGGCGTTTCGGCAGCAGCAGCGACGATCGTGTCGGTTTCAGCCGGCAGCGGCAGATCATAGGCTGGCGCGTCCATGCCAAAGCGCTGCGTAGCGGCAGCCAGCACGCGGCGCATCGCGGCCCAATCGACCACCAGCGCCACCGCCGCGCCGATCGGGCATCCGGTACGGTCCGACTGGGCGAGCATATCCAGCGCATGGCGTTGCCCCACCACAGCACTTTCCGATTCGGCCTGGCCGGGCGTGGACGGCAGCGGCCCCGCAGCAGACGCCAGCTTGGCCAGCAGCGCGCGTTCCGTCGCAAAGCCATCCAGCGATACTTCCAGCCAGCCCTGCAGCCCGGGCTGGCGGTTGCGGGCCAGCGCGTGATCGAGAATCCCCGGCTGGCGACCATGGAGCATGCACAGCGCATGGATGGCATCGGCAAGGTCACGCACAGGCACTTGCGGCGATGTGAGCCGCTGGCAAAAGGCGTGCTTGTGGCTGCCATCGGCATCGATCAGCGCGGCAACGATGCTGCGCCCCGTGGGCAGCGGTGTCGCCAGCCGTGATGCCAGCGCAATCGGCGGTATCGGATCGATGGCCATTGGTCTGTCTTGATCCCCAAAGTTGGTACCGGATCGACCGGCAGAACAGGCTATCGGGGAAAGTCATATACCGAAGCGCGTAAAGACACGGTTTACAGGCGCTTAAGCCTGTCTCAATCCTTGGGGGCTGTGCTTACCGCGCCACAACCGCCACGCTGACCGCGTCGATCGTGGATCCGCGCGCGACGGGGCCAAAGCCGATCTGCACCGGCGTCGCCGCCGCACCGCCCACCAGCAGTTGAGCATCGACGCGCACGGGCGCGTGGGCTTCAATCGCGTTTTCGAAAGCCTGGCCAACGGCGGCCCGGGTGCCGATATCGATCAGCCCCACAAAACGCGTACCCGCCAGTGATTCGGGCGCAACCCCCGCCATCGCGGCAATCGCGCCGGTGGGGCCTTCCAGATACCCGCGCAGGTTGATCCGCCCGATGGCCGCCAGCCCGGTTGCGCTGAGCGCGCTAGCATCGGCGATCTGGGCGGTGCGCATGGCGGCAAGCTCGTCAGCCACCGTCACATCGCTGATGCGCAGACAGGCCCCGGTGTCGACCGTGTCGATCGCCACCGTGATCGTGCGCCCCGCAAAGGGCGCGCCGATGTCGATCGCCTCGGCCAGCCCCGATGCCATCACCCGGCGAACCGCCTCGATCAGCAGGGCTGCGTTTGGGCTCTGCAACAGATCGGCCAGCGGGGTGCCCGGCTGCGCGCTTTCGCCAAAATAGCGCCGTGCGGCACGGCTGGCCGCGATCAGCGCCAGGTCGCGGTCCACCAGCAACAGCATGTCAGCCATCAGGTCGAGCAGTGTATCCACCCCTGCGCCAAGTGTACCTGCATCGCGCGCCAATGCCTCGTGCGGCGCACATAACGCCTGCATCATTTCGACCGATGTGAGCACGAGGCGCGGGCGCCCCCGGTGCAGCACATAGACCGGCTCACGGTTGGCGCGCTCCTGCCAAAGTCCGAAACGGCGCACCAGATCAGACGCGGTGACGACATTGGTGCCGTTGAGCGGGCGGGGCAGGATGGGGCGCTTCATACGAATATATCGGCATTGCCAGCCAGGATACGCAACTGGACCACTCCATTTCGGATGTTCCTTTTGGAATTTTCTGCTGGACCGTTTCGGTGGCGTTCATCATGGAGCGCACAATCTGGCCCGAAGCGCCTGGGGAGAGCCGATGTCATTGCATTATCATGCCAAAGCAGTGTTTTGCACATTTCTCGCAATTGGCCTGAGCGCGTCAGCATCGGCCAGCGATCCGCCCGCCGCCGCTGAACTGGTTGCGCGGCCCGGCGAGCTGGTGGCGGCAACGATTGAAGGGGCACCGGCGCAGTTGCGGGTGGTCTCCGGCGGGCCGGACCGGCTGGTGCTGAACCCTGATTATGTCGCCCGAGCGGGCATCACGCCAGCGCCGATCGCCGGGAGCGCCAACCTGACGATCGCGGGCAGGCGGGCCTTCAAGGGCAAGAACCGGCCGCTGGATTTCGTGATCGGGGGCGTGGCGCAAAAGGGCAGGGCATTCTGGTTTGCCGACGCGCCGCCACTGCCGGGTGATGGATCGATCGGCCCCTGGGCATTGCCGCAATCGCGCGTCACACTGGCGTTCGGCGATACGAACACGGTGAGCAAGCGACATGATTTCCCGCTGCTGGGGGGCATCAACTCATCCAGCGCAACCGGCTATCAGGAAGCGAGCTTCGGTCTTTATATCGGCTTCGATCTCGACGATCCCATCGCCTATCCCGTCGCATCCGCTGCCGCCGGGGCGGCAATCGCCCGCGTATATGGCGGCACGCTCAGCGGGGCGACTTGGGACATTGAGATATTGCTCGGCGTGATGCGCCCGGTGCGCCTGATGACACTGGAGCGGCCGATGGTGATCGGCCCGCTATCCATGAAGCAGATCGCGGTGCGCGTGCGCGACCGCATTGATGCAGCGGGTCGGGGCGAGCCGATCCCCGATGGCACCGAAGACCCGTCGGAAATCGTCGTACCCGCCAAGAAAAAGGGGCCGCGCCCAGCGTTCACGCTCTCCATTCCGCGCGCCACAATGGCCGCATGCTCCCGCCTGACCTTCGACAAGGGCGCCAAGCGGATCGAGCTTTGGTGCCGCGCGGGTTGAGCAGCTACTGATCCAGGAAGCTGCGCATCTTGCGGCTGCGGCTTGGGTGCTTCAGCTTGCGGAGCGCCTTTGCCTCGATCTGGCGAATGCGTTCGCGCGTCACGCTGAACTGCTGCCCTACTTCTTCCAGCGTGTGATCCGTGTTCATGCCGATGCCAAAGCGCATCCGCAGCACGCGCTCTTCACGCGGGGTCAGGCTCGCCAACACGCGGGTGACGGTTTCCTTCAGGTTCGCCTGAATGGCCGCATCGACAGGGATCACCGCGTTCTTGTCCTCGATAAAGTCGCCCAGATGCGAATCCTCCTCGTCGCCGATCGGCGTTTCGAGGCTGATCGGCTCCTTGGCGATTTTCATCACCTTGCGGACCTTTTCCAGCGGCATGGAAAGGCGCTCGGCCATTTCCTCAGGCGTCGGTTCGCGGCCCTGTTCGTGCAGGAACTGGCGGCTGGTGCGCACCAGCTTGTTGATCGTCTCGATCATGTGCACCGGAATGCGGATGGTGCGCGCCTGATCGGCGATGCTGCGCGTGATCGCCTGGCGGATCCACCAGGTGGCGTAGGTGCTGAACTTGTAGCCGCGGCGATACTCGAACTTGTCGACCGCCTTCATCAGGCCGATATTGCCCTCCTGGATCAAATCCAGGAACTGCAGCCCGCGATTGGTGTATTTCTTGGCGATGGAGATAACGAGGCGCAGATTTGCCTCGACCATTTCCTTCTTCGCGATGCGTGCCTCGCGTTCGCCCTTTTGCACCATGTTGACGATGCGGCGGAACTCACCCAGCGACATGCCCGTCGCCTGGCTGATCTCGCTGATCTCGATGCGTACGCGGTCAACGGCTTCGCCCTCGTTGGTGACGAACGCGGCCCATTTCTTGTCCAGCTTGGCAACGCTGCCAAGGAACCCCTCGTCCAGCTCGTTGCCGATATAGCGATCGAGAAAGTCCTTGCGCGGTACTTTGTGGCGTTCGGCCAGGCGCAACATCTGCCCGCCCAGCGCGGTCAGGCGGCGGTTGAAGGCGTAAAGCTGGTCGACCAGATATTCGATCTTGGCGTTGTGAAATTGCACGCTTTCGACCTCGGCCGTCAGCTCTTCACGCAGCTTCTGGTATTTGCGTTCCTCTGCATTGGTCAGCTCGCCGCCCGCGGCCATCGCATCCAGGCGACCGCCCTGCATCTTGGAAAATTTCTTGTACAGCGCCGTAATATTGGCGAATTTTTCCAGTGCCTGCGGCTTCAGCTGCTCTTCCATCTGGGCGAGCGACAGCGTGTTGTCTTCTTCCTCGTCGTCCGACGGGCGCGGGGTGCGCCGTTCGGTCATCGAGTCCTCTTCCTCGTCGGCGGGCGCTTCCTCCGGCTCGGCTTCTTCCTTGAAAGAGGGCCCGGCGTTCTTTTCGGAGATTTCGCCATCGCCTTCTTCGCCGTCCTCGGTCAGCGATTCAGGGGCGGGATCCTTGGAGAGCATGGCGTCAAGATCGATGATCTCACGCAGCTGCATCGTACCTTCGTTCAGCGCGGTCGACCAGTCGATGATCGCGTTGAAGGTGATCGGGCTTTCGCACAGCCCCAAAATCATCGTGTCGCGACCTGCCTCGATCCGCTTGGCGATGGCGATTTCGCCCTCACGGCTCAGCAGTTCAACCGCGCCCATCTCGCGCAGATACATCCGCACGGGATCATCGGTGCGATCGATGATTTCCTTTTTCTTCTCCAGCGCAGGCGCACTGTCCTCAGCGGCGTCGACTGATTCGACTTCCTCCTCGGCTGCTTCCTCGCCGTCCGCTTCCTCGCCGGCTTCTTCGTTTTCGACGATGTTGATGCCCATCTCGCTCAGCGCCGAGGTGATATCCTCGATCTGATCGGAGGTCATATCCTGCGGCAGGCCCTCGTTGAGCTGATCATAGGTGATGTAGCCACGCTTTTTGGCGCGGGTTACCAGCTTTTTGATCGATGCATCGTTCAAGTCGATCAGCGGTGCGTCGCCCACGTCGATCGTGTCGTCACCTCCACCGCTGCCATTCGCCTTCGCCATTAATTGCCCTCAGTGTCAGGAGTTCGTGCGTCTTCGTTTGCTTGGCACAGATTTGCAAGCCGCGCTTCCAATGCGTGGCGTTCCTTAACCAGCGAGACCTGCCGTTCAAAGGTCTCGTCGGAGAAACGCATGGAGAGCGCTGCCGTTGCATCGGCCAGCGCCCCATCGACTTCGGGGCGCGCGACCAGAATTGAAATTGCCTCGCGTAAATCAGCACTTACGCGTGCTGGATCTGCATTTTTCTGGGTAAAACTATACGGTGTCGCGTCTGCGCGGAGCAAATCTGTCGCCATTTGATCAAACCCGGATGTCGCCAATATGGTGCGTAACCGCGCGCTATCAAGCGCTTGATCGTCAAGTGCCACATCAACCACCGCCTCAAACAGCCGCCCAAGCGCCCCGCCGGCGAATCGCAACGCGCCGAGCATTTCGACATGGCGGGCGATTTCGGCGGGGTGGCGGATCAGCCCGGCGAGCACTGCCTTGGCCAAAATCGGATCGATGCCGCTGGCTTTCACGCCCTGCGCATGGGGGTGGTCACCGCCCGTCGGTGGGGCAGGGCGCCATTTGCCGCCCTTTTGCATAGTGGCCGGGCGCTGCGGGTTCCAGACGCGGGGCGGGGCGGCAAAATGGGCATCGAACCGCCGCCTGAAATCGGCCAGATATTCCTGCCGAACGGACGCGTCGGCGATCGTCTGGGCCAGATCGGCAAGGCGCTTCTTCAGCCCCGCGCGCTCCTCCGGCGTGCCGAGTGGCCCGTTGGCCAGTTCATCCCGCCACAGCCGCTCGACCAAAGGCTGGGTGTCGCCAAGTACGGCCTCGAACGCGTGAGGCCCCTTGGCACGGACCAGATCATCAGGGTCTTGACCCGGCGGCAGGGTCGCAAAGGCAAGGCTGCGGCCCGGCGCGAGCATCGGCAGCGCGCGGTGCGCGGCGCGGATCGCGGCCTTTTGCCCGGCATTGTCGCCATCGAAGCACAGGATCGGCACGTCGCTCAGCCGCCAAAGCCGTTCGAGCTGCGCCTCGGTCAGCGCGGTGCCGAGCGGGGCAACCGCCTCGTCAAAGCCCGCCTGCGCCAACGCGATGACGTCCATCTAGCCTTCGACAACGAGCACCCGACCGGCCTTGCGGCTGGCGGGTGCCGCGCGATCAAGATTGTAAAGCGTGCGCCCCTTGTCGAACAGCGGCGTATCGGGCGAGTTCAGATATTTTGGCTCGCCATCACCGATTACGCGGCCGCCAAACGCGATCACGCGTCCGCGCGGATCGCGGATGGGGATCATCAGGCGACCGCGGAACCGGTCATAAGGCTCCTTGTCGTCCACCTGGATCAGCAACCCGGCCTCCACCAGCACCGGATCGCCATATTGCTTCAGCTGGGCCTTCAGCTTGCCGCGGGAGTCCGGCGAAAAGCCCATGCCGAATGTCTTGGCCGTTTCCGGCTTTATCCCGCGCCGTTCCAGCACCGCCCGTGCCTCCCCCCCGGCAATCCCCATCAATTGCTCGGTGAACCAAGCGGCGGCATCGTCCATCGCCTCGTATAGGCCCTTGGCGACTTCCGCCTTTTCGGCAGCGCGCGGGTCCATCGCGGGCATCTCCATCCCCGCCGCCTGCGCGAGTTCCTTCACCGCATCGATAAACGGCAGGCCGCGCTGATCGGTCATCCAGCGGATGGCATCGCCATGCGCGCTGCAACCGAAGCAATGATAAAAGGCCTTGTCATCATTGACGTAAAAGCTGGGCGTCTTCTCATTGTGGAAAGGGCAGCACCCGCGAAATTCGCGGCCGGCCTTTTGCAATTTCACCGTTTTGCCGACGAGCGCTGACAGCAACGTGCGTGAGCGGAGTTCGTCGAGGAATTGGGGGGATAGGCTCATTTCGGCGCTACTGCCGAGGCGCGATCGTAAATCGCTTCTTCGTTGGTTTCAAAAGCGGGGAAGAGCACCCGCAACTTCCAATCATCCGCAAATGCAAAGCGGCTTTCCATTTCGGATTCCACCGCCGCGTACCCCGGCATTTCCTCGTTTATTTCGACAGTTTCCAGCATGGTTTCAAAGTGCAAGCAAAGCAGATCGACCGTCATCAAGTCTCGTTTGAACGCCACAATCCGGGCGACATCTCGCCAGCATATTTTGGCGGTCTGCTGCCCGGATTGCCATTCGAAGCCATCCGTCGTCAGCGCTACCGAGGTGACGTTGCGTTGCCGCCAGCTGAGGTAACGTCGCCAGCAGCCCATGGCCTAGGCCAACGCCGCCTTCACCAGCCCGCTCGCCTTGCTCATGTCCAGTGTCGTGGCGTGCCGCGCTTTCAGTTCGGCCATCACCCGGCCCATGTCCTTCATGCCGCCTGCGCCAAGCTCTGCCTTGATCGCTTCGATCGCGGCGGTGGTTTCTGCCTCGCTCATCTGCTGCGGCAGGAATTGTTCGATCACGGCGATCTCGGCGCTCTCCGCATCGGCGAGTTCCTGGCGTGCGCCCTTCACGTACATGTCGATCGATTCGCGGCGCTGCTTGATCATTTTCTGCAGCACTTCCACCACCAGCACATCGTCGTCATCAGGGGCCTTGCCCTCGCGCGATTGGGGCGCGCGGGCCTCGATGTCGCGGTTCTTGATCGCCGATTGCACCAGCCGCAGCGTGGCGGTGCCCGCCTTGTCGCCGCCCTTCATCGCGGTGATGAGCGCGGTCTTGATGGTATCGCGAATCATGGTCGAAATCCTTTTCGGTAATCCCCTCCGTTAGCCGCCTTGGGGGGCTTTTAACAGATTGACGCTTGGGCCATTGGCCTATAGCTCCCAAGCCTTAGCGACATTGATGACCCAAGGAACGCCCTGCGCAATGGCCGACGCCAAACCCATGCCCCTGCCTTTGGTAAAGCCTGTTCCGCAGCCAGAAGGTGCCACCGGCGTGTTGGTGCTGGCCAGCGGCGATGTGGCATGGGGCAGGGGCTTTGGCGCGGAAGGGGCGGCGGTGGGCGAGGTGTGTTTCCACACCGCGATGACCGGCTATCAGGAAATCATGACTGACCCCAGCTTTGCCGGGCAGATGATTACCTTCACCTTTCCGCATATCGGCAATGTCGGCACCAATGCGGACGATGTGGAGGCCGATGATCCCCACGCGCTGGGCATGATCGTGCGCGAGGATGTGACCGCGCCCAGCAATTTTCGCAATATCGAGCCGCTCGATGCGTGGATGAAGAAGCACGTCCGCATCGGCCTGTCTGGCATCGATACCCGCGCGCTCACGCGGCGGATCAGGACCGGCGGCGCGCCCAATGGCGTCATCGCGCATTCAGCCGACGGGGTGTTCGATATTCCTGCGCTGCTGGCACTGGCGCAGGACTGGCCCGGGCTGGAAGGGATGGACCTGGCCAAGCAGGTCAGCACGCAGATGCATTATGGCTGGGAAGGCGGCGTCTGGCGGCTGGGGGCGGGGTATGATGAGGCCCAGTCGTCATCCCAGCGAAAGCCGGGACATCAAGCCGCCGGCGACGCCATTGCCGCGCAAGATCCTGACTTTCGTCAGGAGCACGGTGCTGTGTCTCGCCCCCATGTCGTCGCGATTGATTATGGCAACAAGCGCAATATCTACCGCAACCTTGTCCGCGCCGGTGCGCGCGTGACGGTGGTGCCCGCGACTGCGAGTTTCGATCAGATCATGGCGCTGAACCCCGACGGCATCTTCCTGTCGAACGGCCCCGGCGACCCTGCTGCGACCGGCGAATACGCGGTGCCAGTGATCCGCGAGCTGCTGGAAACGGGCAAGCCGCTGTTCGGCATTTGCCTTGGCCACCAACTGCTCGCGCTGACGCTGGGCGGGGAGACCACCAAGATGTTCCAGGGCCACCGCGGCGCGAACCACCCGGTCAAGCGGTTGAGCGACGGCGCGGTGGAAATCACCAGCATGAACCACGGCTTCGCGGTGGAGCGGGGGAGTTTGCCGGAGGGGGTGCGGGAGACTCATGTGTCGCTATTCGATGGCTCGAACGCGGGGCTTGAGACGGCGGATGGCCGGGCGTTTTCCGTGCAGTATCACCCGGAGGCGAGCCCGGGGCCGCAGGATAGTTTGTATCTGTTTGAGCGGTTTGTGGGGATGATGGGGTGAGTGCGCCCGAGATCGACCTTAGTGTAGCGGGTGAGGCCGACCGCTGGATGACGTTCATGCGGCAAAGCGAGGATGGCTATCCGCTTTCGATCTTCGTGCGGATGAATAATCCGCGCGTCCAGTCGCTCCTCGGCAGCGGCCTTATCACCGCAGTAAGGTTCGACCCGCCCGTGGAGTTTGTCCGTGACGATGGTCTGCCGGCCGACTTGGCGGCTCTTCAGGATTGTGAAGAGTTTTTCCTCAAGGAATTGCAATTGCTCGATGTGGGCGCCTTTCACTTCGGTAGCATCACCGGCGATGGAGGCCGTTCTGCGTACTTAGTTCACGAACTAGAGATCGACTTCCAGCCGCTCATCGATCTGCAAAAGGCGGCTCATATTGGGGTCAGCGCATCCATTGTTTCCGATAGGGCAAGGCTGCTCGACCTCGTCTCGCCAACCGCTATTGAACAGCAGCTGAATGGCGATCTCGGCGTAATCTCGAATCTCGAGAGGAATGGCGATGACGGGGCCTCCGCGCGCAGGACCGATTTCTGGTTCTACGGCCAACGCTCTGACCTCGTGGCGTTAGCAGAGGAGTTGGCGCCGTGGGGCTATTCTGTCGATCGATGGTTGGATGATCCGGAAGGGGTCGTCCTCTTCACCGATACTTCCGTGGACTTCGAAACCTTTCGGGATGTCACTCCAGTGCTGGTGGGGACCGCCGAAAAACATGGGGTGACGTATGATGGATGGGAAACATTCGTCGTTGGCCCCGGTGTGTCGGAACCGGCGTCTACGGAAAAGCCCAAGCCCAAGTCGCTTCTGAGCAAACTGTTTGGGGGCAAGAAGTACTAAAATGCCCAATCGCACCGACATGTTCTCGATTCTCGCCATCGGCGATGGCCCCACCGTCGTTGGCCCGGTGTACGCCTTCAGGAATCCCAAGGGTTGATGATCGTGGCCCCGGTACGCGCCATATCGGACACGTTGCGGGTGACCAGCGGTATGCCGGCCGCGAGCGCTTGGGACGCGATCAGCAGGTCCATATCCGCAATCGGCTCACCTCGCCTTTCGAGCATCGCCTTCAGCTTGCCCCACACGGCGGCGACCTCAAAATCGGGCGTAAGAATGCGATCCTCGCAACGAATGATGATGTTTTCCAGCCAGTCGCCAAGACGGCGTTTATGGGCTGGATCGACCGCATTCGCGATGCCGAATTCTATTTCCGCGACGACGATAACTGAAAGAAACATGCGTCGGCTATTGTCTGCGATGAAGCGCACAACGCCCGGATTGGAATTGGGTTTGACCAACTCACTCCAGACATTGTTGTCAATCAGCACCGAACGCCTCGTGAGACGCGAGGTTCGCGCGTGGCGGCAGATCGATATCCATGCCGGGACGGGTTATCGCGATCAGTTCGCTGACCCAATCGTCACCGGACAGTTCGCGAATCCGTCTGGCCCGATCGGCTTTGTCAAAACTTTGGTAAGCGTCATCCTCCAACTCGTCGAAAACGCCTTCGCCAGCGCCGTTCGCGACTTTAATGAGGTGCGCAACCGCCTCCTTGGCGGGCATCGCACGGAGGCGGGTGGCGTGTTCGTCTATGACCGGAGCATAGGTGCGCTTCAACAGCGCGCGCAATTCGGCCTCCAGCGATCGGCCGTTTGCAGCTGCTGCCAGCCGGACGCCCCGTTTGACGTCGTCGTCGATGTTTCGGATCGTCACGCTGCCCATCGCCCCACTCCAGTGATTGCAATGCAATCAATGTATGCAATGAAAGCATCGTAAGCAATGCCCAAACGCACCGATATCTCCTCCATCCTCGTCATTGGCGCTGGCCCGATCGTGATCGGCCAGGCGTGCGAGTTCGATTATTCGGGTACGCAGGCGATCAAGGCGCTGAAGGAGGATGGATACCGGATCATCCTGGTCAATTCGAACCCCGCGACGATCATGACCGATCCGGAGCTGGCCGACGCGACTTATGTCGAGCCGATTACGCCGGAGATTGTGCGCAAGATCATCATCAAGGAGCGGCCCGATGCGGTGTTGCCCACGATGGGCGGGCAGACCGCGCTCAACACCGCGCTTGCCCTGTTCAACGATGGCACGCTGGCGGAATTCGGCGTGGAGATGATCGGCGCGGATGCCGAAGCCATCGACAAGGCCGAGGACCGGCTGAAATTCCGCGACGCGATGAGCAAGATCGGGCTTGAATCGGCACGCTCCGGCATTGCGCATACGCTGGACGATGCGTTTGCGGTGCTGGAACGCACTGGCCTGCCCTCCATCATCCGGCCCAGCTTCACCATGGGCGGTACGGGCGGTGGCATCGCGTATAATCGCGAGGAGTTTGAGACGATCGTCCGCTCCGGCCTTGATGCGTCGCCCACCACCGAGGTGCTGATCGAGGAATCGCTGCTCGGCTGGAAGGAATATGAGATGGAGGTGGTGCGCGACCGCGCCGATAACGCGATCATCATCTGTTCCATCGAGAATATCGATCCGATGGGGGTGCATACAGGCGACAGCATCACCGTCGCGCCCGCGCTGACGCTGACGGACAAAGAATATCAGATCATGCGCAACGCAAGCATCGCTTGCCTGCGCGAGATTGGCGTGGAGACGGGCGGATCGAACGTGCAGTTCGCGGTGAACCCGAAGGACGGGCGCCTGATCGTGATCGAGATGAACCCGCGCGTCAGCCGTTCATCGGCGCTCGCGTCGAAAGCGACCGGTTTCCCGATCGCCAAGGTCGCCGCCAAGCTGGCGGTGGGCTATACGCTCGACGAGATCATGAACGACATCACCGGGGCCACGCCCGCCGCGTTCGAGCCGACGATCGACTATGTCGTCACCAAAATCCCGCGCTTTGCGTTTGAAAAGTTCAAGGGTGCCGAACCCCTGCTCAACACCGCGATGAAATCGGTGGGCGAAGTGATGGCGATTGGCCGCAACATCCATGAAAGCATGCAAAAGGCACTGCGCGGGCTGGAAACCGGCCTGAGCGGCTTCAACCAGGTCGATGCATTGGTCGGCGCGCCGCGTGCGGAGATCGAGGCGGAACTGGCTCGCCCCACGCCTGATCGGCTGCTGGTGGCGGCACAAGCCCTGCGGGAGGGCTTTACCGTGGCTGAGGTGCACGCGATCGCCAAATACGACCCCTGGTTCCTGGAGCGGATCGCCGAGATTATCGCTGCCGAGGAGGAGGTTTGCACAAACGGCCTGCCGCGCGACGCGCAGGGCATGCGCCGCCTGAAATCCATGGGCTTTTCGGACAAGTGCCTCGCCTATCTCGCGCTGAAATCAGTGAATATGCGCGAAGGCTCCGAGGCGATGGCGCGCAGTTCCGGGCTGATCGGCGATATCGCCAAGGCGATGGCAGGCGCGGTGACCGAGGCAGAGGTGCGCGCGCTGCGCCACAAGCTGGGGGTGCGCCCCGTATTCAAACGGATCGACACCTGCGCAGCCGAATTCGACGCCAAAACGCCTTATATGTATTCCAGCTACGAAGCCCCCAGCTTTGGCGAGCCCGAATGCGAGAGCCAGCCCACGGCGGCACGAAAAATCGTGATTCTGGGCGGCGGGCCAAACCGGATCGGGCAGGGGATAGAGTTTGATTATTGCTGCTGCCATGCCTGCTTTGCGCTGCATGATGCGGGCTATGAAACGATCATGGTCAACTGCAACCCGGAAACGGTGAGCACGGATTACGACACTTCGGACCGGCTATATTTCGAGCCGCTGACGGCTGAGGATGTGCTGGAAATCCTGCATGTCGAGCAGCAGAACGGTACGTTGGTGGGCGTAATCGTCCAGTTTGGCGGGCAGACCCCGCTCAACCTGGCCAAGGCGCTGGAAGATGCCGGCATCCCGATCCTCGGCACCAGCCCCGACGCGATCGACCTGGCGGAGGACCGCGAGCGTTTTGCCGCGCTGATCGACAAGCTTGGCCTGCGCCAGCCGGCCAACGGCATCGCCCGCAGCCGGGATGAGGCGATCGCGGTCGCGCAGCGGATTGGCTACCCGGTGCTGATGCGGCCCAGTTATGTGCTGGGCGGGCGCGCGATGGAAATCGTCGACGGGCCGGAACAGCTCGACAATTATATCCAGACGGCCGTGCGCGTTTCGGGCGATTCCCCGGTGCTGATCGACCAGTATCTGCGCGACGCGATTGAGGTTGATGTCGATGCGATTTGCGACGGCTTGGATGTGTGCGTGGCGGGGGTGCTCCAGCATATCGAGGAAGCCGGGGTCCATTCCGGCGACAGTGCATGTTCAATCCCTCCTTATTCGCTGCGCGCAGACATCATTGCGGAGATTGAGCGCCAGACTACACTGCTGGGTGCGGCATTGTCCGTAAAAGGGTTGATGAACATCCAGTTCGCGGTGAAAGATGGCGAGGTGTACCTGATCGAGGTGAACCCGCGCGCCAGCCGCACGGTGCCGTTCGTCGCCAAAGCCATCGGCGCGCCGATCGCCAAAATCGCGGCGCGGGTGATGGCCGGCGAGATGCTGGCAAGCCTGCCGCCGGTGAACCGCCATATCGATTATTACGCGGTGAAAGAGGCGGTTTTCCCCTTCGGGCGCTTCCCCGGGGTTGATCCGGTATTGTCACCGGAAATGAAATCAACCGGCGAAGTGATGGGGATCGATCCTGATTTCACGCTCGCCTTTGCCAAGGCAGAGCTGGGGGCGGGGACCATCCTGCCCAGATCGGGCACGGTCTTTATCAGCGTGAAGGATGGCGACAAGCCGGTGGTGTTGCCCGCCGCGCGCCTGCTGGTGGCGCAGGGTTTCCAGATCGTCGCAACCGGCGGCACTGCCGATTATCTGAGCGAACACGGCGTCGCGGTGGAACGCGTGAACAAGGTGGCGCAGGGCCGGCCGCATATTGTCGACCGGATCAAGGACGGCGGCATCGCCATGATTTTCAACACGACGGAGGGCTGGCAATCGCTGAAGGATTCGCAGCCGATCCGCGCCTGCGCGCTGGCCCAGAAGATCCCGTACTTCACCACCGCGCCCGCCAGCGTGGAGGCGGCAAAGGCAATTGAAGCCCTTTCGACGCAAAGCCTTGAAGTACGCCCCTTGCAATCCTATTATTCCCACTCGCATAGTTGACCCCCAAAAGTGATGAATGCGTGCGGGTGGCCCTTTTTTCCGGGTCCACGCGGGAACAGGGATTTGAACGAAGGACGCAAGCAATGGCGACGGTAGAAAAAATGCCGATGCTGCAGGAAGGCTATGAAAAGCTTTCCGTGGAACTGAAGCGGCTAAAGGCCGAACGCCCGTTGATCGTTGACGCGATCGAGGAAGCGCGCGCGCATGGCGATCTTTCGGAAAATGCCGAATATCACGCCGCCAAGGAGCGTCAGGGCCAGATCGAGGCCTCGATCAGCGATATCGAGGACAAGCTGAGCCGTGCCCAGATCATCGATCCCAAGGAAATGTCGGGCGACAAGGTGGTGTTCGGCGCGACCGTGACCTTGCTTGACGAGGATGAAAAGCCGATCCGCTACCAGATCGTCGGCCAAACCGAGGCTGACGCCAATGTCGGGCGGATTTCGTACAACTCGCCGCTGGGCCGCGCGCTGATTGGCCGCAAGGTGGATGACGAGGTGGAGGTGACGGTGCCGTCGGGCGATCGTTATTACCTCGTGTCGAAGGTCGAATTCATCTGACACGCTCGGCGCTGGAGGAAACCCCGGCAACCATCATCATCGCCGGGGTGACGATCGCCGTTTCGGCGTTGATCACGCTGTTGGGTGTGGAGGCCTATGCCGCGATTGGCGGGGGGTTTATTCCGGCCAGCCTGTCGGTGTCGCTCACCGCGCCGCACGGCATCATCCTGCTGCCATTCTGGCTGACCCCGCTGACAGCCACCCTGGTGCATGGCGGCTTTCTGCACCTTGCGCTCAACATGGTGATGCTGGTTTATTGCGGGCGCATGCTGGAGCGTGCGCTGGGCTGGCGGGCGATGGTGGCGCTCTATTTTGTTGGAGCCTATGCCGGGGCTGCCGGGCACTGGGCGTTCGATCCCCTGTCTGCCGCGCCGATGATTGGCGCGAGCGGCGCGATTTCCGCCATTCTGGCAGCCTATGCGATGCTGTTCGCCGAACGCCCGGTACCAGCGATTGGCCCCATCCCCTCGCGCGTGGTGCGGGTGGTGTGGCTGGCGACTGGCTGGATCGTCATCCAGCTGATGATCGGCCTTGCATCGGGCAGCGGCGGCAGCGGCGTGGCGATCGGCGCGCATATCGGCGGCTTCGCAGCGGGGCTGTTGCTGGCACGGCCGTGGTTGTTGTGGCGCTATCGCGGGGCTTGAGGGGGGGGTGAGGTGATCTTACTAGTTATCACTCTTGTTGGCCAAACCGCGTGTACTTGGAAAGGGCCACTCGTTTCGAAGAAATGATCGGCAAAGATTTGGTCGATTTCCGAACGACTGATATCAAACAATAATATTTATAACACCCTCGTTTAATCTCTGCCAAGCTAGGATTTTCTGGTGATTTAGCAATGGCGCCATAACGGTCGTAACGAAGTAAATTTACCAATTCCGTTTGCCGATCTGCGTTTAATGCGCTAACCATTGAACAACTTAGCGTATCACCGCTAATGGTAAATCGCAAGAATGCGCCAATCTGCTAGTGCGCGCAAACGATGGACAAGTCAAAATCTGCCATGCCAGTGATTGTGCTGCTCGATATTGAACTCGGATCCTCTGATCTTTGGCCTTCGGGATTTGGCGAATCGCTGGGATCGCCAATAAGCTGCGCAAGGGTCCTTGAGACATTGTGCCTAGCATTGGTGGATCGTCCCGCGGCGGATATCCGCGAAAGACTTAAATCCTATACAAAGCGCGCGGCTGTTGGGGCTGCTGAGATATGGGCCATGTTTCCGGAATATCGGTTGGAATTTTACGTCCAGATCGAGCGCATGACGGTCGATGGCCCGGCGCGCGGCGAAGTCCGTCTGGGCGACGTCGTAGACGGCGACCGCCTAACCGAAGCAACACTCATTCTATATGATCAGCGATGGTTCGGCGCGCCCCCGCCCAATCCAATGGCAAAAGAGACAATTTGCGTCTCCAAAGCGGACCTCGGCCGTTTCGACTTTCTCATGGATACGCGAGCAGCCCAACCGGAAAGCATCAAGGGCAAGGAACTGTATTTCTGCCGCATCTTTTCGATCCTGGGCCTGCCCAATCCGGAGATCGTCCCTGGTGTCCGCTTTCTGACACCGCGTGATTTCCATGCAACTGACTGTCTGCAGACTATCGCCGAGCATCACGCGCAGCAGGCGGAACGTGCTGCACATTTCAAGGAAGCGGGCATTGTAGTTCCAGCCTATAAAATCACTTTGCCTCAGGACGTCAGCGGTATTTTCGTCGTCGACCTGTCCGTGGTCGGGAGCAAGGCCTATGCCGACGCGATCGTCAGCCGACTGCTCGCCGCAGTCGCGCTCGCATCCGGCGTCTCCGGCCAGATTACACTACAGATGAGCATCAAAGACGATGGCTTTTCAATGCAAACGATATCAGAGCAATGGTCTCGCCCCTATCAGAAAGTGGAAGGCACTCGGCAAAATGTCGTTTGGGCCGACAATCCTGCCCTGAATATTCTGATCGAGCTAATCGCCAGTTCGAGCGAAAAGCAGTTCGTTGCCGGCAAGGAAGATTTTAGACTGCTCGCGATCGATACGGTAGAAGACAGCCGAAGACCCGGTGTGGCCGTATTGCAACTCGCGCAGCTTTGGATGGCAATCGAGCGCCTCCTGACTTTTCAGAGCGAAACCACCATGCAGCTCGCGCTTGCTCTGTCGGCGCTATCTCCCGCCAATGAACGCATCGAGGCCTTCCATGCGTTAAAAATATCCTACCACCTTCGCTCTCGCATCGTGCACGGATACAGCTTCAAACGTGACGATAGCGTCAATGCAGAGATCCAGAAGCACGCAGCAATCTTTAGACAAGTGCTGGCACTCTCTTTAGAGATGGACACTAGCGATACACTTCGTACCGCAATGGTGTCGCATGTGCTGTCCGGCATGGAAACAGCAATGTCGGCCTCTTCTCATCAAGAGTAAATGCTAAGCTAAATTATAGAGCGCTTGCGGCGGCAGCGCGCGTGTTGGCCTTGCTAAATACCAACCTATTCCGCGCCAGCACCCGGCCCCGGCGCCATCAGGTCCGGCTGGACCAGCCGGTGGAGGTGCACCACCACATATTTCATCTCTGCATCGTCAACGGTGCGCTGGGCGGCGGCGCGCCAGGCTTTTTCGGCGCTTTTGTAATCGGGGAAGATGCCGACGATGTCGATTGAATCGAGATCGTTGAAATCAAGCGTCATCGGATCGGCGACCCGACCCCCGAAAACGAGATGCAATTTGCTCATGCGCGATTGGCCCTTGCCCGAAAAAAGCGGCGCTTAACGCCAATCGCGCAGCGTTAGAAGCTCAGTCTTTGGTCGCGGGCGATTTCGCCGCGGTCGTTGCGGCGTCTCCTGCCGTCTTCACAGCGGTCATCACGCCGTCGATCAGCTTGCCGACTTGCGCGCGGGCAGCCTCGCGGCTGATGCCTGCTGCCATCAACTCGGCCGTCCCCGCATCACGTGCGGCGCGGGCGGCGGCGGCGGCACCTTCGGTCAGGCGCTTGCCCACGGGACCAAGCAGCTCGTTTTCGCGATCGGTGCGCGGCAGCATGGCGCCTGCCAGCACGCCCACCGCGATGCCACCCGCCAGAACCGCGAGCGGATTACCGTCAATCCCCTGCGCGGTGCGCCGGGGCGCGGCCTGGGCTGTATCAATCACCGTGTCGATCGCTGTCGCGGCCGCCTGGCTGGCGGTGGCGAGCACCGTGTTCGCGCCGGTTGGCGTGGCGGTGGTCGGTGAGATCGTGCGGGTTGGTTGATCAGTCATCTGTTTTCCCTTCCCGGGGTGCGGACACCCCTTCATTGTCGTCATCATCACTGTCGTGATCGTTACTAGGGCGTGAACGCGGCACTGGCGAGGCGGTTGCAGTATTTTCGTGCGATCCGAACGCGTCCGTCAACCAGTCCCGCGCAAAAATCGCCACCAATGTGGCACCGATGCCAATCAATGGCCCGGGATTGCGCCGTGCGGCCGCCAGCGCGCTTTGGGCAATTTCCACGCCCGTCTCGCGCAGTTCAGCCACCGCATCGCGGAGCAGTGCGCGCGGGTGGAGGCGGGCCTGGATATCGACCAGAGTCGCCGTCAACTGCGCGCGGGCGCGGGCCGCCTCGATTTCGGCGGCGCTTTCCGGGGATTCGTCGTTCATCACGGCGCACGGTCCCTTGGCGTCTTGTCGGCCACATCGGTAATCCGGGTCAGCTTGCCGATTGCCAGCCACGCCAGCACCCCGGCCACGCTGATCCCGCCAACCACCACCGTCGCGGTCGCACCAACCGCGCCGAACGACGGCCGCAGGATCACCACCAGGCCCACCAGCAGCGCGATGATCGCCGATTGAGCGATCAGGAAGCTGGTGAGCAGCATGATGATGGCGGTACGCGCCTCACCCAGCCGACTGAACAGATTGGCGCGGTACAGGCTGATTTCGGCGCGGACAAAAGTCTCTGCATCGTCCACCAGCCGGGTGAACAGCGCGATGATGCTGTCGTCAGCAGCGGAAGGGCCAGGAGGCGGGGGGGCGGGCGAGGCCAATTCTTCGTCTGCCGGGGAAAGGTCCGTCAGCGCGCCATCACCCGCATTAGCATCGTCCATCCCCCGCTTGCCGATCGTCAGGCTTTGGGGGCGGGCGGCGGGCCATCGCCATCGGCAGCGGCGTCTGCGGCATCAAGCCCCGCCTTCACCAGCCGCGCAACCACAAAGCCGAGCGCAGCGGCAATGCCGATCGCGACAGCCGGGCTCTTGCGGACAAAGGC
>JBBQDD010000012.1:0-21837 GCA_038319335.1 Sphingomonadales bacterium | reverse complement strand
TTGCCGACCTTATCTGTTATCCCTGTTGTTGATGAACCCCCACCCGGCGGCGCACCTGGCGCGCCGCCATTCTAGGAGCTCCCTTGGCCTCATCCCCGCAAAGCTATCGTTCGTCCGACACGGACCGTGTCGAGGCGCTGCATCAACTTGTGCTCACCTCGCTGGAGGATGATCAGGCGGTGGAAACCGTTTCGATCCCGCTGGCCGGAAAAAGCAGCATTGCTGATTACATGGTGATCGCCAGCGGGCGATCGACCCGGCAGGTGGCATCGATGGCGCAAAAGCTGACCGAGAAGATCAAGGCCGATTTTGGCCGCAGTGCGCGGATTGAAGGGCTGCCGACGGCCGATTGGGTGTTGATCGATGCAGGCGACGTGATCATCCACCTGTTCCGGCCCGAAGTGCGCAGCTTTTACAATCTGGAACGGATGTGGGCGTTTGGCGATGCGCCGGTGGTGGTGCCGGATGCTGATGCCGCCACCATGTCTGACGACTAGCGTCTCTTGTTGCTGCACATCGTCGCGCGCGGTCGGATCGGGCGGGGGCCCGAGGCGGAGCTGGTTTCGCGCTATGTAAAGCGGCTGGCATGGCCGGTGAAGATCACTGAACTGCCCGATACCGGCGGGCGAATGCCGCCGCTGGAGCCGCAGACGCGCACCGTAATATTGGATGAAACAGGCGACATGCTGGGCTCGGTCGCGTTTGCTGACCGGCTTGGCCGCTGGCGCGACGATGGTGTGCGCGAGGCGCGGTTCATGATTGGCGCGGCGGACGGGTTTGACGATGCGGCCCGCGATCAGGCCGATCTGCTGCTGTCATTCGGACGAGCGACCTGGCCGCATTTGTTGGCCCGCGCAATGCTGGCCGAACAATTGTGGCGCGCGACGAGCATCCTTGCCAACCACCCCTATCACCGCGAAGGATAGCGGCCATGCGCCGCTGCCAACCCCACTTGATCCTGATCCTGTTGCCGCTGTCACTGGTGATTGGCGGGGCGGTGGCGGCTCAATTGCCGGGACGGGGCATCGCGGCAGACCGGGATCGCCTGGTAGAGGCCAAGGCGCAGTCAGCTGCTGCCCAACGCCGTGCCGACACGCTGGAAGCCGCCGCCGCCGCTGAGCGTGATGAGGCGCGCAAGGCCCGTGCGCAGGAAGCCGCCGTCGCTGCGCGAATCCAGCGCGCCGAGGCCGACATTGCTGCGGCACAGGCGCGCATTACGATTATCCGCCGTCTGCTCGATCAACAGCGCGCGCGGCTTGCCGAAAAACAGGGGCCGATCGTCCGGCTGATGGCGGCGCTGCAATCGCTCGCCCGGCGGCCAGCGCTGATCAGTCTGGTTCAGCCGGGATCAGTGAATGATCTGGTGCATGTACGCGCCGTGCTGGGCACGGTGCTGCCCCAGGTAAAGGCGCGCACCGCCGATGTCCGCGCCGATCTTTCAGCCACGCGCCGGTTGCAGGCGGGGGCGGCGCTGGCGGTGCAGACGCTGGGCGACAGCCGGGGCCGGCTTGAGGCGGAACGGCTCGTCCTCACCCGGCTGGAGGCCGAGCATCGGCTGAAGTCGCGGGCGCTGGGGCGGGATGCGCTGTTCGAATCGGATCGAGCGATCGCGCTGGGTGAGCGCGCCCGCGATATTGTCGACCTGATGGACCAGCTGGGCAATCAGGCCGAAACCCGCGCCACGCTGGAGGCATTGCCGGGGCCATTGCCGCGCCCGCCCAAGCCGGGGGAGGTCGCGTCGCCGATCGACACGGCGGCCTGGTCGCGCGATGCGCCGCCTTATCGCCTGCCGGTTGACGGCCGGGTGGTCACCGGGCTCGGCGAGATATCGGACGCAGGCGTGCGATCGCGCGGGTTGACGATCGCGACGACGTCGGGCGCGCAAGTGATTGCCCCGGCATCGGGCCGGATCGTGTTCGCGCGGCGGTTTCGCGATTACGGCATTGTCGTCATCATCGATCATGGCGGCGGATGGACATCGCTGGTCGCCAATCTGGGGGCGGCATCCGTCGCGGTGGGTGAGCGGGTGGTGCAGGGTGCGCCAATCGGCCGCGCGGCCGCCGCCGACGAACCTCGCATCACGATCGAGCTTCGCCGCAAGGATCGCGCGATTGATATGACTCGGCTGCTGGGGTGATCCCGTCCATCGCCCGTCCATGACCCGTTAAGCTTTGATCGGCTTTGATCGGGGCCGAATATTCGTTAGAGTGTGCCCGATCGATCTTCTCTTCGTTTTGAAAGTGCTGCGTCTATGGCTCGTCCCCTGCTTCAGGCTACTGCAATCGTCGCTGCGCTGGCGCTGGTACCCGTCACCACCGGGGCGATGGCGCAGGTGGACACAGATACCTATCGTGAGCTCGATCAGTTCATGGATGTCTATAACCTGATCCGCGCCAATTATGTCGACAAGGTCGATAACAAGGTGCTGGTAAAGGGTGCGATCGACGGGATGCTCGCCGCGCTCGATCCGCACAGTTCGTTCGCCGACGGGGCTGATTTCGAGAATCTGCGGATACAAACCGAGGGCAATTATGGCGGGCTTGGTCTGTCCGTCACGCAGGAGGACGGTGCCGTCAAGGTGATCGCCCCGCAGGAAGACACGCCGGCGTTCCGGGCGGGCATCAAGGCTGGCGATTACATCACCCGGCTTAACGGCAAGCTGCTCTATGGCCTGTCGCTGGACGAGGCGATCAGCGAGATGCGGGGCAAGCCCGGCACGCGGATTTCCCTCACGCTGGTACGGCGCGGCCGCGACAAGCCGATCGATATCTCGCTGGTACGCGAAATCATCGTCCAGAAGCCAGTGAAATGGGATGTGAAGGGTGAGATTGGCATCATCAACATCAACACGTTTTCAGACCGGACAGGCGATTACACGCGCGATGCGATTGCACAGATCCGCAAGAAGTTGGGGCATGATCCGCTAGGCTATGTCGTCGATTTGCGCGACAATGGCGGCGGCCTGCTGAACGAAGCGATCAACGTGTCTGATGCGTTTCTGGATCACGGCGAAATCGTGTCGCAGCGCGGGCGGGAGAAGGACGATATCCAGCGCTATTTCGCGCGGCCGGGTGATGCCACCAACGGGCTGCCCATCGTCGTGCTGGTGAATGCAGGTACGGCATCTGCCTCTGAAATCGTGGCCGGGGCCCTGCAGGATCATCACCGCGGGCTGGTGGTAGGCGAGCGCAGCTTTGGCAAGGGATCGGTGCAATCGTTGCTGAAGCTGGGGCCGCGCAGCGAAGTGCGGTTGACGACGGCGCGGTATTTCACCCCGTCGGGCCGTTCCGTGCAGGAAGGCGGGATTGATCCCGATCTGGTCGTGCCGCAGATCAGCGACCCTGATTACAAGTCACGGCCGGTGTTCCGCGAGGATGACCTACGCCGCCACCTGATCAATGAGGCGAAGGTCGATAACAAGGTGCTGGAGGAAGATACCCGCGCCGACCCCCGCTTCGCGGCCACGCCCGACGATCTGAAAAAACGTCGGATCGACGATTTCCAGCTTTATTATGCGTTGCAGACGATCGCCCGACTGGGTGGCCCGCAACAGGTGGCTGCCATCGCTAAGCTGGGCACGCCAAGCCCGCAGCCAATCGATCCTGAAACGCCCCCGGCGCCGAAGCCGAACTGACACTGATGCCGGACAAGTCATTTCGCCTCGCTCGCTGGGGCGCGCTGCTGCTGCCCGCCGCGTTGATGGCGGGGGCGCTTGGCTCGCAGCTGTTTGGCGGGCTGATCCCGTGTGAAATGTGCCATTGGCAGCGCTGGCCGCATTATGCCGCGATCGCGCTGGCGCTGCTGGCCTTTGTGGTACCCGCCCTGGGCGCGCAGCGTGTGCTGGTCGCGCTGGCCGCATTTGCCATTTTGACGAGCGGGGCGATTGGGGTGTTCCATGCCGGCGTCGAATATCATTGGTGGCCCGGCATCACCGCCTGTGCGCTTCCCCCCGGTGGTGGCGGCACGCCTGCGGAAATGCTGGAACGCGTGCTGCATGCGCCGGTGGTGGCGTGCGATATGCCGCAATGGGCGCTGATGGGCATATCGCTTGCCGGGTTCAACGCGCTCTTTTCAGGGCTGGGGGCGATCACCATATTGGCGCTGTTGTTGAAAAGGAAAGCGGCGTGACTGATTGGAAACCGGGCGATTCGAAGCGGCGCACCGATTCGATGATCCGTGTGAACCAGGCCGGTGAATATGGCGCGAGCCGCATCTATGCCGGGCAATTGGCGGTGATGGGTGATCGTGGCCCGGCTGCCCGCGCGATTGCCGGCATGGCCGTGCAGGAAGAACGCCACCGCGTGTTCTTCGACAAGCTGATGGCAGAACGCGGCGTGCGGCCCACCATATTGCAGCCAATCTGGGACGTGGCGGGCTTTGCGCTGGGGGCCGTAACAGCGGCAATTGGCCCGGAAGCGGCAATGGCGTGCACCGTTGCGGTCGAGACGGAGATCGACAATCACTACAGCGAACAGCTGGCGCAACTGGGCGAAACCGATCCCGATCTGTCCGCCGCGATCGCCGATTTTCAGGCGGATGAGGTGGAGCACCGCGAAACCGCGCTTGCCAGCGGGGCGGAAAATGCGCCGGCCTATCCGCTGATGACGGCGGCGATCAGGCTCGGTTGCCGCGTGGCGATTGCCACGGCGAAGCGGATTTGAAACTTACGGGCCGCCTGGCGCGTAGTGACGTAACAGCGCGTGACGTGACGATGACGGAGATGAAGCCATGCTGAACTATGCGATACTGGCCATGACGGCGCTGGCGATTATTCCCGCAGCAGCCAGCGCGCAGCGCCCGCCGCCGACGATCATGGAACAGCCAAAGCCAAAGCCGATCGCCGACGCGCCCGAGGCACCGGTGAACGGCGTCACCTATCTGTACAGCGCGACGCAGAAATGCCCGACCGACACGGACGGCAACGAAATTACGGTGTGTGTGCGCAAAAAGCCCGGCGAGCAGTTCCGTATCCCTTCAGAACTTCGTCCCGATACGCTGAAGCCCGAATATGAGAGCTGGGCGTTGCGCGGCACCCAAAGCGTGGCGGAAGTGGGCAAGTCGGGCATTGGCAGCTGCTCGACAGAGGGCGTAGGCGGGGCGTCAGGCTGCGCCTCACAGGCATTTGAACAGGCGCGCCGGGAAAACCGGGCACGCAAGGCAGCACAGGCAGCAAACGGCCCGCAATAATCTTTGATCGATTTTCGCAACAGCGTTTCGGGGGGAAACCAGCATGGCGACGATAGCGGGAAGCAAGCCACCAGCCGTAAAATCGCGCGCGCCGGATCTTTTTGAAAAGCTGCTGGCGGTTGGTGCGGGCATTTTGCTGGTGTTCGTGCTCGTCGCCCTGGCGAAGGGCCAGCCCTATTGGGGGCGGATTCCGCTGAACCTGTGGGGCCACCTTGGCACGATGATCGTTGCGCTGGCGCTTACCCCGGTGATGCTGCTGCGCCGCCGGGGGGATCGCCCGCACCGTGTGATCGGCACGGTTTGGGTCGGCGCGATGATCCTGACGGCGCTGATCTCGCTCACCGTGCGCGAATCGAATGACGGCGGTTTCAGCGTCATCCATATCCTGTCGGCCTGGACCTTGATTCAGGTGCCGCTGATCTGGTGGACCGCCCGAAACCACCGCGTCGATCGCCATCGGTCCGCGGTGCGCGGCATGGTGTTCGGCGCACTGCTGATCGCGGGTTTCTTTACCTTCCCGTTCAATCGCATGCTGGGGCAGTTCCTGTTCAGTTAAGTCGTGAGCCCATAAACGCCCGCTATTGGGGCACGCGCTAAACGGTCAACCTTGGTGGGAAGCTGCCATTAGCGTGAAGGAGGCGGCTCTGAAATAAGCCCGCCAGTGATCTGCCCGAAAGTCCCCTTCGACGCCTTGTTCCAAAGTGCCATGACTACGTCGAACTTGCCGAAGGCGTCGTCGCCCGAGATCACGAGATACGAAGGATGGCCCTTCAAGGTGTATGGTTTCAGCCGAAAGCCCGCCGCTTCCCCGGCAGCCTTTAGCTTCGCCAACGATGCTTCAGAACCGCTGAAGACAAAGCCTCCAAGGGGATATTGCGGCTCGACCGGCTCATGAATGGCGGGTGGCGGAGGGGGTAGCGCTTGGGCCATCACAGCATCGTAGCTGTCGGGACGATGTCCGCAAGTGGGGCGGTAGCGGACCAGTCGGTATGTATGGGTTCACGGTCGATCAAGTGATCACGCTGGGACCGTTTGTGATTGAAACATCGCGCCGCACCACTTTAATGGAGGGGCTTCAGCGATCCCCTGTGACCACACCGGTCTGGGTTGCAGCCATTGGCTCAGAGCCCCAGCCGGGCTTGGCGGCAGAAAATGCGACGGAGCCCGCGACGATAATGCAACTGCCATGCGCGTCGGCCTATTCGCTGTCGTCGGGCCCTAGCGTTGGATCAAGGTCGCGGGGTCGCACGAAGCGGGTGAGGGTGGCGGGCGTCGCGCCCAGCTCTGCCCAGCTTGCGCAATCGGCCTGAAGCTCGGCCAGGCTGGCGGTAGGGAACTTGATTTCCACTTCGTCGCGCAGATTTGGTCCGCCCGCACCGTCGGCGGGTACGAGCATCAACACCAGATCCTCCAGCCCCGGATTATGCCCGACCAGCAGCACGCGATTGGCGGTATCGGGCAAGGCCGCAATCAGATCGAGCAAGGTCGCGGCAGATGCCAGGTAGATCCGACGTTCCCATTCGGGTGCCAGTGGCAGCGCATAGCGGGTCGCCAGGCTGGCAATCGTTTCCACCACCCGCACGGCAGGCGACGCCAGCACATAATCAAAAACCAGGCGGTGATCGGCAAGATATTGGCCGATCTGCGCCGCACCGCGCTTGCCACGCGCATTCAGCGCGCGATCAAAATCGCGCGCGACGGGATCGTCCCATCCCGATTTGGCGTGCCTGAGCAAGGTCAGCGTCTTCATGCCCTCTCCCCCCTCAGGCGCGATCCGCCACCTCATGCCCTACCGGCGCGGCGGAGGAAAGACGCTGCGTGACCCGAATGATCGCTTCGTCGAGCGTCACGCGCGCAATCGGCACGCCGCGGGGAAAGGCGCTGAGCAACCGCGACGGCATGGCAGCGGATAGCAGCACGAAGGAACCACGATCATCCGCGCGGCGAATGAGGCGACCAAACGCCTGTGCCAGCCGCGCCCGCACCAGCCGATCATCATAGGCCGCGCCGCCCCCTGCCAGCCGTCGTGCGGCATGGAGCACACTTGGCTTGGCCCAGGGCACGCCCTCCATTACCACCAGCCGCAACGAATGGCCCGGCACATCCACGCCGTCGCGCAACGCATCAGTGCCGAGCAGCGAGGCACGGGCATCGTCGCGAAAAATATCTACCAATGTGCCGGTATCAATCGGATCGACATGCTGGGCGTGCAGTGCCAGCCCATCGCGCGCCAGCCGATCGGCGATTCGGGCATGGACGACGCGCAGCCGCCTGATCGCGGTGAAGAGTCCCAGCGTACCGCCACCCGCCGCCGCGATCAGCCGGGCATAGGCATTGGCCAGCGCCCCCATGTCACCGCGCTTCACATCGGTGACGATCAGCACGTCTGCTGCCGACGCGTAATCAAATGGGCTGTGCGCTTCGAAATGGATTGCCGGGCGGCTCAGATGGGTCGCGCCGGTGCGGGCATCGGCTACGGCCCAGCCCTCCGCCAGGTCCGCACCGCCGCCGGTCAGCGTCGCCGATGTCACCAGCGCGCCCTGTGCAGGCTTCAGCACAATCTCGGCAAAGGGGCGCGTGGGATCAAGCCAGCGGCGGTGCACGCCGACATCATATTCGCGCCCCTCAACGCGTTCCACCGCGAGCCAATCGACAAAATCGGGATCAGTCGGCCCGCCGATCCGCGCCAGCAGCGCCAGCCACGCCCCGACGGTATCGACGCGCCAGCCAAGCGAGGCGATGGCGCCTTCAATCCGCGCCCGGGCCGGCCCGTCCATCCAGTCTGGCGCATCGGCCAGTACCGCCTCCAGCCGACGCCCCAGCGCCACCAGCGGCCGGTACAACGCGTCAAGCGCCTGGGTGGCTTCTGCTGCAGCCTCAATCAGCGCGGCGTCAGGCTCGGCGAGTTCGGTTTCGAGGCCATAGCCTGCATCTTCCGTGCTGTCGTCGCGCGCGAACACCAGCCCGCGCACCGCCGCGAGCAGCCCCTCGATCGCGCCGAACGGTTGCCCCTCTCCCAGCCGGGCCAGCCAGCCATCGCTGGGCAGCGCCCGGGCGGCGTCTGCCGCTTCGGCAATCGCGCGCGCCCCAGCCTCGTCATAGCTCGCGACATCAGACAGCCGCGCTGCCAGCCCGCGACGTCTGCCCCGCCCCGTCGTTTCGGGGCCGATCACCCAGCGCCGCAGCTCAATCGTTTCCTGTCCGGTCAGCGCGGTGGCGAACATCGAATCGGCGGCGTCGAACAGGTGATGCCCCTCGTCAAAGACGTAGCGGCTTGGCCGGGTCGCGGTTTCGCGGCCGCGCGCGGCGTTCACCATCACCAGCGCATGGTTGGCGATGACGATATCGGCGTCCGCACTCGCCCGTGCGGCGCGCTCAATGAAGCATTTGCGGTAATGCGGGCAGCCGGCATAGACGCACTCGCCGCGCCGGTCTGTCAGCGCGGTCGGGCCGTTGCGGCGAAACAGCGTGGGCAGCCAGCCGGGCAGATCGCCGCCCACCATGTCACCATCAACGGTATAGGCCGCCCAGCGCGCCACCAGTTGCGCCAGGACCGCCGCCCGGTCCGCAAAGCCGCCCTGCAGCGCATCCTCCAGATTGAGCAGGCAGGCGTAGTTTTCGCGGCCCTTGCGCGTCACCACCTTTGCCTTGCGCACCGCTGCATCGGGGAACAGCCGGGCGCTTTCATGCGAAAGCTGGCGTTGCAGCGTTTTGGTGAAGGTGGAAATCCACACCGCACCCCCCGCCTGTTCCGCCCAGAGCGATGCGGGCGCGAGATAGCCCAGCGTCTTGCCGATGCCCGTGCCTGCCTCTGCCAGCACCAGATTGGGCGTGTCGCGGGCCATGCGCGGTGCAAAGGCGAGCGCGGCGGCATCGGCATAGGCGCGCTGGCCAACGCGCTGTTCGGCGGCACTGCCGGTCAGCGTTGCCAGCCGCGCCTGTGTGGCCACCGGATCAAGTGTCACGCTGCGCGGTGCAGGGCGGGGCGCGGCCTCGCTCCATTCGGGCAGTTTGGAAAACAGCCAGCGTTCGGCAACCTCCGGCTTTTTCAGCCGATCCGCGAGCAGCGGCACCCATGGCCAGCGGAGCCGCGTGAGTGCCTGCAGCGCCGTCCACGCCCCCTCCCGCTCAGGCCAGTCGCCGCTGGTCTGGTCGATCAGCGCAGCGGCGGCAGCGGCCAGGAAGGGCGCGATCGCATCGTCGCGGGCAGGCTCCTCCAGCCCCGTCACCCGCGCCAGCCCGCGCGGGGTGGGCACCATGAAGCGCGCCGGGTGGAGGAACGCAAACAGCTCGAGCAGATCGAGCCCCGACAGTTCGGCATAGCCAAGCCGTTGCCCCACCAGCGCCGCGTTCAGCACGATCATCGGCGTATCGGCGGCAATCCGGATCGCCTCGCCCCGGCCCACCTGCCGCGTGCGGCCATCTTGCGCGATCCAGATGCCGTCATGGCTTGCGTGGAGCGCGGGATAGGGCAAAGAGGCGGTCATCCCCCATCTCTGCCGATACGGGAACGAAAGGGCAACTTGTGACTGAACTGCGCGCTGCTGCACTTGCTTCAAAGGCCTGGCCTTATGAAGAGGCGCGCAAATTGCTGAAACGCTATCCCGAGGGCAAGGCGAACGGGGCCGCGGTCATCTTCGAAACCGGCTATGGCCCATCGGGGCTGCCGCATATCGGCACCTTCAACGAAGTGCTGCGCACGACGATGGTGCGCCACGCGTTCCAGGCGATGTCAGACGCGCCGACCCGGCTGATCGAGTTTTCCGACGATATGGACGGCCTGCGCAAGGTGCCGGATAATGTGCCCAACCAGGCGATGCTGACCGAACATCTCGGCAAGCCGTTGAGCAGAATCCCCGATCCGTTCGAGAAGTTTGAGAGTTTTGCCGCGCACAACAACGCGATGCTGCGCGATTTTCTCGATCGGTTCGGGTTCGATTACGAGTTCATCTCGTCCGCCTCGCAATATGAGGCCGGGGTGTTCGACGATGCGCTGAAGGGCGTGCTGCGCCACTATGATGCGATCATGGGCGTGATGCTGCCCACGCTCCGCAAGGAACGCGCCGCGACCTATTCGCCGGTGTTGCCGATCAGCCCGAAGTCGGGCGTCGTGCTGCAGGTGCCGGTGGAGGTGGTGGATGCGGGTGCCGGGCTGATCCGCTTCACTGATGCCGACGGTGAAGTGATCACCCAATCAGCACTGGGCGGGCAGGCCAAGCTGCAGTGGAAGGTCGATTGGGCCATGCGCTGGGTCGCGCTGGGCGTCGATTATGAAATGTACGGCAAGGACCTGATCGACAGCGGTATCCAATCGGGCAAGATCGCTCGGGTGCTCGGCGGCCGCCCGCCGGAAGGGCTGATTTACGAGATGTTCCTCGACGAAAAGGGCGAGAAAATCTCCAAGTCCAAGGGCAACGGCCTGACGCTGGAGCAGTGGCTGGATTACGGCACGCAGGAGAGTCTCGCGTTCTTCGCCTATCGCGAGCCGAAAAAGGCCAAGCAGCTGCACATCGGCGTCATCCCGCGCGCGGTGGATGAATATTTCCAGTTTCGCGGCAACTACGCGGCGCAACCCGTCGAGCAGAAGCTCGGCAATCCGGCGCACCACATTCATGACGGCGCGGTGCCGGGCACCAATCCACCAGTGACGTTCGGGCTGTTGCTGAATCTGGTCGGGGTGCTGGGGGCGGGAGCCACGGCGGATCAGGTGCGCGGCTATCTGAGCAACTATGTCGATGGCGCGATCTCACCGGAGCTGGACGCGCTGATCGGCCATGCGCTGGCCTATAACCGCGATTTCGTTGCGCCAACTCTGGTGCGCCGCAAGCCCGAAGGCGTGGAGCTGGCCGCGCTCGAGCGGCTGGACCGCGAACTGGCGGCGGTGGCGGCGGACACATCGGCAGTGGACTTACAGAACATCGTCTATGCGATCGGCAACGAAGGCGGGTTTGAAAACCTGCGCGACTGGTTCGGCGCGCTGTACGAGACGTTGCTGGGATCAAGCCAGGGCCCGCGCATGGGCAGCTTCATCGCGCTGTACGGCGTGGAGAACAGCCGCAAGCTGATTGCTGAGGCGCTGGGGCGTTAGAGCGTCGCGCCGTTCATTTGGTTTGCGCCACACGGGCCACCCGCCGCTACCCGTCACCCCCGCACAGGCGGGGGTCCAGCTGCCTTGGCGACAGTCGTGAAAAAAAGCTGGCGGGAAGAAGCTGGATACCCGCCCGCGCGGGAATGACGATCCAGATTTGAGCTGCAAGGCTATAGCCAGCCAAGGATCAGTGCGTCGGCTCGGGATCGGCCTTCGGGCTGCCATAGCCGGTGCGCAGGGCGAGCTTTTCCATCGTCATGCTCTGGATCAGGATGGAGAATATCACCACGCCAAGTGCTGCCGCAAAGATCGGCTGACGCACGGTGATATCGGGCAGTGACAGCACCAGCGCGATCGACAGGCCGCCGCGCACCCCTGCCCAGGTGAGCACGTTGTACAGCTTGATCGTCGCCCGGCGTCCAACCAGCCGTAACCCAAAGCCAAGCCCGGCAACCGCAATCCAGCGCGACGCCAGCACCATCGCGGCACCCGCCACCATCAGTACCGCCGCGACCGGCGTCAATTGAAGCGAAATCGCCTTGATGCCGACCAGCAGGAACAACACGGCGTTCATCCCCTCATCGATCACATGCCAGAAGGGGTGGATATATTCCTTCGAATGCACCGCCATCGCCCGTTCTGCCCAGGGTGACCCCATCACCAGCCCGGCAGCGACGACCCCAAGCGGCCCTGAAAGTTCGAACTGGAGCGCCACGGCATACACCAGCGTCGCGGTGCCGACCGTGATCAGCGTTTCGGTGATCCAGTCGTTTACGGCGTAGAGGATCACTACCGCCACGGCCGCCACGGCCAGCCCCAGCGCAATGCCGCCCACTGCCTCGATCGCGCCGTGCTGCGCCAGCACGGTCAGGTCGCTATGGCCGCCGTCGCCCAGGCCGCTCTGGCCGACGGCATAGGCCAGTAGCACCTTGAACAGCACCACGGCCACGCCATCGTTGAACAGCGCCTCACCCTCCAGCTGCGCTTGAAGCTGTGGTTCAAGATCGGTTCGCTTGGTCATCGCCAGCACAGCGATTGGGTCCGTCGGGCTGATCAGCGCGCCGAATACCAGCGCCCAGCTGACCGGCATATCGATGCCCAGCAGGCGGCAGACACCCCAGAAAGCGGCGGCAATTAGCGCGGTGGTGATGACCGTGCCGAACAAGGCGAGGACTGCAACCGCCCATCCGCGCTTGGCGAGCGCAGGAATATTGACGTTCATCGCCCCGGCAAACAGCAGGTAGCACAGCATGAAATTGAGCACGAGCTTGGGATAGTCGATCTGCTGTTCGATCGCGCGGAACATGGTGCCAACGCCCAGTTCGGGCTTCAGCATATCGACCAGCACGACCAGTCCGGTGAACCCCAGGCCGACGACCAATAGGCCAACCGCCACCGGCAATTTCATCGTTTTGGCGTTAATCCAGCAAGCAATCGCGGTGACCGACAACAGCAATGCCGCCATTTCAAACAGATCAAACATCGCTGCTTCCCCCAAAGCGCAGACCGGCATTGCCGGCTCAAGGCAAATTTCGCCCCGGTGCCGCTGCGCATGTTAGCCGGGGGTGGCGGGCGTGCCACCGAAATCGTGTTTCTGGCGCAACACGCGGCACCTTTTCAGGGTGCAACAGCCGCTGGTTGACGAATGCCCGTCGCCAGAGCGCAACCGGTGCTTGTTCATGCCGACAAGGGCGCTACACCGCGACATGGGCCAAATGGGATCGGGCAGGAAAAGATAAAGCAATGCGCCGGTTTTTCTCCCACCGCCAGCTGGCCCATGCGCCGGTGCAGGAACTCCACAATGGCGGCTTCACCGCTTATGCTGAAAGCCCCGACCGCGCCGCGCAGATGGCGCTCGCGCTGGCGCCGCTCGAAGCCCCAGCCGATCATGGTGATGCAGCGATCCGCGCGGTGCACACGCCTGCCTATCTCGACTTTTTGAAGACTGCGCCCGCCAAATGGGCGGCGGCGGGGCGGCCCGGCGATGTGATGGGCTATGTATGGCCAGTGGTGGGGCGACGACCGCTGAACTTGCAGCGGATCGACGCGCTGGTGGGGCGGCACAGCTTCGATGCGAGCACGCCGCTGACCGCCGATAGCTTCGACGCCGCTTATTGGAGCACGCAGAGCGCGCTATCCGCATTGGCGGCGGTGCAGGGGGGAGCGCGCGCGGCGTTCGCGCTGTGCCGCCCGCCGGGGCACCATGCCGGGGCGGATTATCTGGGCGGCTATTGCTACCTGAACACCGCCGCCATCACGGCGCAGGCCGCGCGTGAAGCCGGGGCGGGGCGCGTCGCTATTCTCGATATCGATTATCACCACGGCAATGGCACGCAGGATATTTTCTACGATCGCGGCGATGTGTTCTACGCCTCGCTCCACGCCGATCCAGCGACCGACTATCCGTTCTACTGGGGCCATGCCGATGAACGCGGCGAGGGCGAGGGGCTGGGCGCCACCCTGAACATGCCGCTGCCACAGGGGACAACGCTTGCCGGTTTCCGCGCCGCGCAAACCGCCGCGCTGGACGCCATTGCCGCCTTTGCCCCCGATCTGCTGGTCGTCAGCTTTGGCGCGGATACTTGGGAGGGCGACCCGATCAGCCAGCTGAAACTCACCACCGCTGATTATCCCGTCCTCGCCGCAGACATTGCTGCACGCGGCTGGCCATGCGTGATCTTGATGGAGGGCGGCTATGCCGTGGACGCACTCGGCGGTAATGTGGCGGCGTTTCTGTCGGGATTCTAGCGCCGGTCCGTCGCATCGATCGGCGGCATCCCGGCCATCGATTTCGCCACACCTTCAACCTGCTCCATCACCCGCAGGATGTTGCCGCGTGCCAGCCCGGCCAGATCGGCGTCGCTCCACCCGCGCCGGGAGAGTTCTGCGTATAGCGCGGGATAGCCATCCACCCCGGTCATATTCCGGGGCGATGTTCCGTTGATGCCGTCATAGTCGCTGCCGATCCCTACGCTTGCCCGGCCCGCCAGTTTGGCAATATGTTCGACATGATCGGCGATAGTCGCTGAGGTGACGAGCGGCTGGGGGTGGCTCGCTTCCCAGGCCAGCACGGGGGCGGCGGCGTTGGGGCCATAAGCTTCGGCTGATGCCCCGACTGATTTGGCATAGTCCGTCCGCGCCTTGTCCCAGTCGCGCCAGGCCTGCGAGACGAAGCTGGGGTAGAAATTCACCATCACCACGCCGCCATTGCGCCTGATTGCGGCCAGCAGATCATCGGGGATGTTGCGCGGCGCATTGTCCAGCGCGCGGGCGGAGGAATGCGATGCCATCACCGGTGCCTTGGTGACCGCCAGCACGGCTGCCAACGTGGCATCGGAGACATGGCTGATATCGACGATCATACCGATCCGGTTCATTTCCGCCACGACCTGCTTGCCAAAATCCGTCAGTCCATTGGCGCGCGGCGTATCGGTGGAGGCATCGGCCCAGGGCAAGCTGCTGGTATGGGTGAGCGTCATGTAGCGCACGCCGAGGTCATAATAACGCCGCAGCACCGATAGCCGCCCGTCAATCTGGTGCCCGCCCTCAACCCCCATCAGTGAGGCGATCTTGCCGCCCTTCTCGATCCGGCGGATGTCGGCGGCGGTGCCCGCCATCTCGAACGCGCCCGGATTCGCGGCGACGAAGCGTTTGACGATGTCGATCTCCTCCAGCGTCGTCTCCACCGCGATCGGGCCCAGGATATCGGCGGTGATCCATACCGACCAGAATTGCGCGCCGACATGGCCTTTGCGCAGCCGGGGAATGTCGGTTTGCAGCGGCAAGGCGAGCTTCGACGTGTCCTTGGTGAGATCGACCGATTCGACCTTGGCGGCGTATCTGGAGCGGATTTCCCAAGGCAGATCATTGTGCCCGTCAATCACCGGGTTGGCGGTGAGAAGTTTGTCGATGCGCTGGGCGATGCCAGAATCGGGGGCCTGAACAGGGGCGGCTGGCGTAGACGTGGCCTGGGCAAGGATCAGCAGTAATGGCGTCAGCATGTCAATCTCCCCCATGGTCGCGCCATCAGGCTAGGCTTCGCCGTCCGTGGCGGCAATGATGGTAACGGGACGGCGGGGCCGCGTATCGACGGCCAGCGTGAAAATGTCCGGCCGGGCATAATGGCCGCTGACATCCAGGTCATATCGCCCCCGCACGATATCCAGCGGATCGACATCGGCGGTCAGCACCGCCTCTTCACCATACACCGGGCCCGCCAGCACATCGCCCATCGGCCCCATGATCACGCTGCCGCCGCGGATCAGCACGGTCGCGGGATCATTGCCCTGGATGCAGTCATAATCGGCAGGGGCATCAGCGCGGGTCATGAACTGGCACGCGCTCAGCACGAAACACCGGCCTTCATAGGCGATGTGGCGCATGGTGCTTTGCCAGATGTCGCGATCATCCACCGTCGGCGCGCCGTAAAATTGCACGCCTTGCGCATAATAATGCTGGCGCAGCGCCGGCATGTAATTCTCCCAGCAAATCGCCGCCGCCACCCGGCCCATGGGCGTTTCGACCACGTCCAGCGTGGAGCCATCGCCCTGTCCCCAGATCAGCCTTTCGCTGGCGGTGGGCATCAGCTTGCGGTGGCGGGCGAGCAGCGCGCCATCGGGGCCAAAGGTGAGCGCGCTACAGTACAACGTACCGTTTGCCCGCTCGATCACCCCGACCACCAAAGTTGCGCCGATGCTGGCCGCCATCTCCCCCATCTGCGCGGTTTCCGCCCCCGGCACGTCAATCGCCGACTGCCAGTAGCGCGCGAAATCATCCCGACCCTGCGCCGTGCGCGACCCCACCCGCGCGCCAAAATCGAGCCCCTTGGGATAACCACCGATATAGGCTTCGGGGAACACCGCCAGCTGCACGCCCTGTTGCCCCAGCGTCGCGACATGACGCGCCATCCGACCAAGCGTGGCGGGCGTATCGAACAGGGTGGAGCCTGCCTGGACGACGGAGATTCGGGTGGTCATGCGCTCTTCCTGTTATGTCCGGGAAACTAGATGCCTGCCTACTCAAGGCCGCCCGGCAGCGAATCCGGTGCGTAGTCCACTTGCAGTACACGCCGCCCGGTCGGCTGCGTCGCCGATGCCGATGCATGGAGGATCGGCGTGGCCTAAGCCCAAACATCGCCGCGATTTGCCTCACACGTCATGATGCCACATCGCTCAACTACTGCCGCAATCGATGGCTCTGCAATCCGCCCCATTAAGTGCGATCTAGGCGCAATCAGCAATGGTGCATTGTCGGCGGGCACTGGATCGACGTGAATCCGCAACGTGATCATCCGTTCGATGACCGTAAATGGTGGCTCAACATGAAGCGTGCCTGCCTTCACAGTCCAAGGGCCGAACCGCGCAACGTCAATCTGCTCAGCCACTGCGATCGTGCGATCTTGGTGGAAGCCAACCGCCCAGTTGTTCGCCGCAGTCTTGTTGAAAAGTACCGCCCGGACTGGCAGCACGCCCTTGCCGGCAAGAGCGCACGCTACAGCAGCAATCGGCCCGGTGCCGCCCAGCAGACCGGCCAGACCGGGAAGGCTGTACAGCCGAACGCCAGGCGGTCCTGAGGAAACCGGCGCAATAATTGCCTCAATCTGGCTAACAAGCGAAAGGGCGGCACGGCTTATCCGCACCGCCCCATCCTTTTCCAGCGTCAGGTCGACGGCGGCGGTCATTGCCGCCTTGCTCTTACAGCTTCCCCGTCAACTCCGGCACAATCTTGAACAAGTCACCCACCAGCCCGTAATCGGCGACCTGGAAGATGGGCGCGTCCTCATCCTTGTTGATCGCGATGATGACCTTGCTGTCCTTCATCCCCGCCAGATGCTGGATCGCGCCGGAAATGCCGACCGCGATGTACACTTCGGGGGCAACGATCTTGCCGGTCTGGCCGACCTGATAGTCGTTGGGGACATAGCCTGCATCCACCGCCGCGCGGCTCGCACCCACGCCCGCGCCCAGCTTATCGGCCAGCGGTTCGATGATGCTGTGGAAATTCTCCGAATTCTGTAGCGCGCGGCCGCCCGACACGATGATTTTCGCGCTCGTCAGCTCAGGCCGTTCGGACTTGGCGATTTCGGAGGAGATGAAGGTCGACACACCCTTTTCGCCGGTTGAGCCAACCGCTTCGATCGTGCCCGATCCGCCTTCAGTCGCTGCCTTGGCGAAGGCGGTGCCGCGCACCGTCAGCACCAGTTTCGCATCGCTCGACTTCACGGTGGCGATCGCGTTGCCCGCATAGATGGGGCGGGTGAAGCTGTTGTCGCCTTCAACCGACAGGATATCGCTGATCTGCATCACATCCAGCAACGCGGCGACGCGCGGGGCGATGTTCTTGCCGGTGGAGGTCGACGGCACGACGAATGCATCATGGTGACCCATTAATTCAGCCACCAACGGCGCGACATTTTCCGCCAGCGCGTGCGCGTAAGCCGCATCGTCGGCAACATGCACCTTGCCCACGCCTGCGATCTTGGCGGCGGCATCGGCCACCGCGCCCACGCCCTGCCCGGCAACGAGCAGATGCACCTCACCCAGCTGGCTGGCGGCGGTTACCGTCGACAGCGTAGCATCCTTGACGACCACGCCGTCATGCTCAACCCAAACCAGCGTCTTCATGCGACTACTCCAAGTGTCTTCAGCTTGCCGATCAGTTCATCGACATCGGCGACCTTTACCCCCGCACTGCGCTTGGCGGGTTCTTCCACCTTCAGCGTGGTAATGCGCGGGGCGATGTCCACCCCGTAATCGGCGGCGGTTTTCTGTGCGAGCGGCTTTGCCTTGGCCTTCATAATGTTGGGCAGCGATGCGTAACGCGGCTCGTTCAGGCGCAGATCGGTGGTGATGATCGCGGGCAGCTTCAGCGAAACCGTTTCCGATCCACCGTCGATTTCGCGCGTGACGCCGACGGTGTCGCCGCTAACTTCAACCGCGCTGGCAAAGGTGCCCTGGCCCCATCCGGTAAGCGCGGCGAGCATCTGGCCGGTCTGGTTGTTATCGTCATCAATCGCCTGCTTGCCCAAGATGATCAGGCCGGGGGCTTCTTCATCGGCAATCGCCTTTAGCAGCTTGGCGACGCCCAGCGGCTCCACCCGGTCTTCGGTGACGATCAGGATCGCGCGATCTGCACCCATGGCGAGCGCGGTGCGCAGCGTTTCCTGCGCCTTCTGCTCGCCGATCGATACGACGACGATTTCGGTCGCGACGCCTTTTTCCTTCAGGCGGATCGCCTCTTCAACGGCGATTTCATCGAAGGGGTTCATGCTCATCTTGACGTTGGCCAGATCGATGCCGCTGCCGTCCGCCTTGACGCGGGGCTTTACGTTATAGTCAAGCACGCGCTTGACGGGGACCATGATCTTCATCTCAATCTCTCCAGATCGTCACCCCAGCGAAGGCTGGGGTCTCCCGGTTGTGTTTCACCCTCGAGGAGATGCCAGCCTTCGCTGGCATGACGGGTTAATCGAAAACTTACGCCGCCGCCTTCACCTCGGCGACAATTTTCCGCGCCGCATCGCCCAGATCATTGGCGGGAACGATGGCAAGGCCCGAATTGGCGAGAATATCCTTGCCCGCCTGCACATTGGTGCCCTCCAGCCGGACGACCAACGGCACGGAAAGGTTCACTTCCTTGGCCGCTGCCACGATCCCCTCGGCAATCACATCGCATTTCATGATGCCGCCAAAGATGTTGACCAGGATGCCCTTCACGTTCGGGTCCGCCAGGATGATCTTAAACGCCGCCGTTACCTTTTCCTTGTTGGCGCCGCCGCCGACGTCGAGGAAATTGGCGGGGAACATGCCGTTCAGCTTGATGATGTCCATCGTCGCCATGGCAAGGCCTGCGCCGTTCACCATGCAGCCGATATCGCCGTCCAGCTTGATATAGGCCAGGTCGTACTTGCTCGCTTCCAGCTCCGCCGGGTCTTCCTCAGTCTCGTCGCGCAGCGCCATCAGGTCCTTGTGGCGGAACAGCGCGTTGGCATCAAAGCTCACCTTGGCATCGAGCACCAGCAGGCGGTTGTCAGTTGTGACGGCAAGCGGGTTGATCTCAATCTGCGCAGCATCGGTGCCCAGGAACGCATCATACAGTTTCGACGCGACGTTGCTCGCCTGTTTGGCCAGATCGCCCTTCAACCCCAGCGCATCGGCTACCGCGCGGCCATGATGCGGCATGAAGCCGGTCGCGGGATCGACATCGATGGTGTGGATTTTCTCCGGCGTGTCATGCGCGACGGTTTCAATGTCCATCCCGCCTTCGGTGGAGACGACCATGCCGATCCGCCCGCTGGCGCGGTTGACGAGCAGGGCGAGATAGAATTCCTTGGCGATATCAACGCCGTCCGTCACGTACAGTCGGTTCACCTGCTTGCCATGCTCCCCCGTCTGGATCGTCACCAGCGTGTTGCCGAGCATGTCGCTTGCCGCGGCCCGCACCTCATCGGCGCTGCGCGCCAGGCGGACGCCGCCCTTGGCTTCCGGCGGCAGTTCGACGAACTTGCCCTTGCCGCGCCCGCCGGCATGGATTTGCGCCTTCACGACATAAAGCGGCCCGGGCAGCTTGGCGGCGGCGGCTACGGCTTCATCCACCGTCATCGCGGCAAAGCCGACAGGAACGGGCACGCCGAAAGTCGCCAGAAGCTCCTTGGCCTGATATTCGTGGATATTCATGAAGGGCCAGCGCCTTTTTTCAGGATCGGGAACGCGCCAGCCTTAAGCACAGTGTGGCGGTCAAATCCAGATGGGTCTTCGCCCACTCGCCATATCCGCGCACCGGGGATATATGGGGGGCATGTCGATCTTCGCCGGTTTCGCCCTGTTCATCGCCACCATCCTGGGGATGGAAGTGTTCGCCTATGTCGTCCACCGCTGGGTGATGCACGGCTTTGGATGGTTCCTGCACGAAAGCCACCACCGCGCACGCACGGGCTTTTGGGAATTGAACGACTGGTATTTCGTGATCTTCGCCACGCCCTCCATCGTGCTGCTGGTGCTGGGGACGAGTGGCACGACCGGTGATTGGGCGACGTGGATCGGAGCCGGGATTGCGGGTTACGGGGCGATTTATCTGGGCTTTCACGACATCATCGTCCACCGGCGGCTGGAAACAAGCTATGTGCCGCGCTGGCGCTACATGAAGCGCATCGTGCAGGCACACCGGTTGCACCATGTGGTGGAAACCAAGCACGGCACGGTGAGCTTCGGCTTCATCTACGCGCCCAAACCCGAAGTGCTGAAGGCCGAACTGAAACGGCGCGGGCTGGACGGCGTGCGCGCGGCGGGCGCGCAGGACGGATCGGGCCGCGTGGTGGAGCGGGTTTAGAGACCGGGTCTGCCGGGGCCGTCGTCTTGAACGTGTTTCAGCATGACGATCGCGGGAAGGGCATGAACCCTTCAATCAAACAGCGACGATACGCTCGATTCATCCGCGGTTCGCTTGATCGCTTCGCCCAGCAGCGGCGCGATGGTCAGCAGGCGGATGCGTGCGGAATCCTTGATCACGTCATGTTGGCCGATCGAATCGGTGATGATCAGCTCGCTGAGCGCTGATCCGTCCACCCGCGCCACCGCCCCGCCGGACAGAACGCCGTGGGTGCAATAGGCGATCACATCGGCCGCACCCGCTGCTTTCAGCGCGGCGGCGGCGTTGCACAACGTGCCCGCCGAATCGACGATATCGTCGATCAGGATGCACACCCGGCCCTCGACATCGCCGTTGATGTTCATCACTTCGGATTCACCCGCGCGCTCGCGCCGCTTGTCGACGATAGCGAGCGGGGCGTTGTTCAGCCGCTTCGCCAGCGCCCGCGCGCGCACCACGCCGCCCACATCGGGGGAGACGACCATCAGGTTGCGCCCGCCGTACCGCGCGTCGATATCCGCTGCCATCACCGGCGCGCCGAACAGATTGTCGGTGGGAATATCGAAAAAGCCCTGGATCTGGCCTGCGTGCAAATCAATCGTGAGTACGCGGTTTGCACCGGCCGAGGTAATAATGTTGGAGACCAGCTTGGCCGAAATCGGCGTGCGCGAACCCGATTTGCGATCCTGCCGGGCATAGCCGAAATAGGGGATGACGGCGGTGATCCGTTTGGCCGATGCGCGCTTCAGCGCATCGATGCAGATCAGCAATTCCATCAGATTGTCGTTCGCGGGATAGCCGGTCGATTGCAGGACGAACACGTCCTCCCCGCGCACATTTTCGTGGATTTCGACGAACACTTCCTCATCGGCAAAGCGGCGCACGCTTGCCTCGGTCAGCGCGATGCCGAGATAGCTCGCCACATCACGCGCCAGCGGCAGGTTCGAATTGCCGGTCATCAACTTCATGGCGCGCCCCGCGATGGTAACAGATTTGTGACCCCTTAGAGCGCCCTCGGCACCACGGGAAGGGGGCATTGCGGTGGCTGCGCGTGCTGCCTAGAGCTTGCCGCATGACCGTCATCACTCGTTTCGCCCCTTCGCCCACCGGCACGCTGCATGTCGGCAATATCCGCGCGGCCCTCCACAACTGGCTTTGGGCGCGGCAGCAGGGCGGGCGGTTCATGTTGCGGATCG